>NZ_JASHFB010000003.1:0-162874 GCF_047462815.1 Streptococcus mitis | reverse complement strand
TCCTCCTTCAGCGTTCTACTTGCATGTATTAGGCACGCCGCCAGCGTTCGTCCTGAGCCAGGATCAAACTCTCATTAAAAGTTTGAGTTCTCACTCATTTCTGTCACTGACAGATTTATTGTTTTTTTATTGTTCAGTACTACAACCTTAGTTGTAGTGCCCTGCACATTGGTTCGTCTTGTTCAGTTTTCAAAGGTCTTTGTCACTCGCTTCTCTCAAGCGACAACTATATTAGTATATCACAGTCGCTTTCGCTTGTCAACACTTTTTTGAAACTTTTTTAAAACTTTTTTCATCAAGTGTTCCAACCGCAACATACCATAGTCCGTACGGGATTCGAACCCGTGTTACCGCCGTGAAAAGGCGGTGTCTTAACCCCTTGACCAACGGACCAGAGTTGTTGTTTTCAACTCTT
The DNA here is from genome assembly GCF_047462815.1 of Streptococcus mitis. Classification (GTDB taxonomy): domain Bacteria; phylum Bacillota; class Bacilli; order Lactobacillales; family Streptococcaceae; genus Streptococcus; species Streptococcus mitis_DO. The sequence continues at coordinate 162,459 of NZ_JASHFB010000003.1, read as the reverse complement.
ACTATTATACCGACTTTTTATTTTTTGTCAACTACTTTTTTAAACTTTTTTTATTAATTTTACAACAGCTTCAGTTCGAGCTGTATGTGGGAACATATCGACCGACTGGATATAATGAAGATCATAGACTTCTACTAAGCGTACCAAATCACGAGCCAAGGTCGAAACATTACAAGAAATATAAACCATTTTTTCTGGCACATAAGTAAGAATAGTATCTAATAACTTATCATCCAGACCTGTACGTGGTGGGTCCACAATCAGAGCATCTGCTCGGTAGCCTTCCTTGTACCAACGAGGAATAATCTCTTCTGCCGTTCCAGCTTCATAATGAGTATTGTCAAATCCCATTCTTTTCGCATTTCGCTTGGCATCTTCAATAGCTTCTGGGATAATATCCATTCCTCTAAGTGTCTTTACTTTCTTTGCAAAGGCAAATCCAATCGTTCCCACTCCACAATAAGCGTCAATCAAATGGTCTTCTTTATTAACATCCAAGGCTTTTACCGCCTCGTTATAAAGAACTTCTGTTTGTTCAGGATTTAGTTGATAGAAAGCTCGTGGAGATAGTGAAAATTCATAATCGAGTACACCTTCTTGAATACTCTCTTGTCCCCAGATAATCTCTGTCTTTTCACCATAAATCTCACTGGTTTTAGCTGTATTTGTATTAACAGCTACTGTCACAACTTCTGGAAAATCTTTAACTAAGTCTTTTACTAGTTGGGTTAAATTAAGCTGACGATTTGTAACAATAATAATCTGAACCTGTCCAGTCTTTCTTGCTCGTCGAACCATTATAGTTCTAACACCTAGAATTTTTCTCTCATCTGTGATTGGAATTTGGTGAAAAGTAAGTAATTCCGCTAGACGATTAGCAATCACTTGGGTTTCCTTGTCTTGTACCAGGCAGTCTTTCAACTCTACTAAATAATGAGAGTTTTGTACATATAAGCCCGCCTTGACCTGATTCTTAAATTTTCGAGTCTGAAATTGTAACTTAGCACGGTAGTACTTTGGTTCCTGCATACCAATCGTCGGACGTATTTCATAATTTTCATATCCTGCAGGGGCAAATTTTTTCAGTGCTTGATGAAGCAAGTCCGTCTTGAACTCCAGTTGCTTATCATAATGCAGGTGCATGATTTGGCAGCCTCCGCACTCATTGTAAATAGTACATGCTGGCACAACACGGAATTTAGACTTCTTGTTGACCTTCAGTAATTTTGCCTCTACAAAGTTACGTTTAATAGAAGTAATCTGACAATAGATATCTTCACCTTTGAGAGCACCAGGCACAAAGACTAATGTTTTTTGATAAAAGCCGATTCCCTCACCATTAATTCCCATGCGCTTGATTTTTAATGGTATTTTTTGTTTTACTTTCAGATTCATACCCCTATCTTATCACATTTTGAGTTATAATAGAACTATGAAAATCACAAAACTTGAAAAGAAAAAAAGACTCTATCTGATGGAGCTTGATAATGACGACAAATGCTACATTACTGAAGATACTATTGTTCGCTTTATGTTATCAAGAGATAAGGTGATAAGCGAAGAAGAATTGAAAGAGATTCAGGAGTTTGCCCAATTTTCTTACGGTAAGAATCTAGCTCTCTACCACCTATCCTTTAAAGCACGCACTGAAAAAGAGGTTAGAGAATATCTAAAAAAATACGATATTGATGAAAACATCGTTTCTCAAGTCATTGCTAATCTTAAAGAAGATAAGTGGATTAATGATGGTCAGTACGCTTATGCTATCATCAATGCCAATCAACTTTCAGGAGACAAGGGGCCTTATGTACTGACTCAGAAACTAACACAAAAGGGAATTTCAAAATCTACTATAGAAGAGAACTTGAAAGAATTTGATTTTTCTGAAGTTGCTCAACGCGTAGCTAATAAACTATTGAAAAAATATGAAGGAAAACTTCCAGCTCGTGCTTTGCAGGATAAGATAATCCAAAATCTGACCAACAAGGGGTTTTCCTATTCTGATGCTAAAAGTGCCTTTGACCAGTTGGATAGTCAAGTTGACCAAGAAACGACTCAGGAACTCATCTTCAAGGAACTTGATAATCAATATGCCAAGTATGCCCGAAAATATGAAGGATACGAACTTAAACAACGTTTAACACAAGTTTTAGCACGAAAAGGCTACGATTTTTCGGATATAGCAAGCGCTCTCAGAGAATATCTTTAATATTTTCATGTAAAATTCACAGATTTTAGGTAATTTTATGGTACAATAGTAAACGATAAACTTATAAATTGTAGAAAGTTGGTTAGTTATGAAACTTCCAAAAGAAGGCAACTTTATTACAATTCAAAGTTATAAGCATGATGGGAGTCTCCACCGAACTTGGCGGGACACCATGGTACTAAAAACAACAGAAAACGCCATTATTGGTGTCAACGATCATACACTGGTTACCGAAAGTGATGGTCGTCGTTGGGTCACTCGAGAACCGGCTATTGTTTACTTTCACAAGAAATATTGGTTTAATATCATTGCCATGATTCGCGATAATGGAATTTCCTACTATTGCAATATGGCTAGCCCCTACTATCTGGATGAAGAAGCACTGAAGTATATTGATTACGATTTGGATGTTAAAATTTTTACAGATGGGGAAAAACGTCTCTTGGACGTTGAGGAGTATGAGCGTCACAAACGCAAAATGAATTATTCTGATGACTTGGACTACATTTTAAAAGAACATGTTAAAATTCTTGTTGATTGGATTAACAATGGACGAGGTCCTTTCTCAGAAGCCTATGTAAACATTTGGTACAAGCGCTATGTAGAACTAAAGAATCGGTAAAGTTGTCAAACTGGGGTTAAGACCCCGGTTTTTTTATTTTAAAAACCCAGCTTTACAGCTGGGGTGATTTCTATATATCTAATTTCGTAACAGTAAATTTGATGTGGGAATAGTCTTTTTCAACATCCTTATCCAGCAAGAAAGCTGTAGCATCTTTCTTAACCTGAACCAGGTCAATATTCTGGGCTTGGGCTGCATAGACGCATCCACAATAACATTGACGATAGATATCATACTCCTCACACATCTCTACTGAACGTTTGTAGCCTTGATTTTTCTTGAAATCGCTGGGAAGATAGTGGGTGGTATAAATTTTTTGCACGTCGATTCCGATGCTGTTGATGGTTTGAGAATTCTTATGAGGACTGATGGTTAAAGCCGAACCGAAGTAGTCAAAGCCTAAATCCATAGCCACTTGAGCTGTCTTATCCAGTCGGTAGTCAAAGCAAACCTTACAACGGTCGCCACCTTCAGGCTCTTCTTCCAGTCCTCTGACTAACTTACGATATTCATTTGGTTCGTAGGGAGCTTCTAGATACTGGACCGTATTTCCTGTCCGCTCATTAAAATCACTGACAAATTTCTTGGTAACATAGGCTCGCTTATGGTATTCTGCCTTGGGATGGATATTAGAATTGGCAAAATAAATGGTCACGTCTGCATACTTAGTCAAATATTCTAGAGTATAGGTACTGCAAGGGGCACAGCAAACATGCATGAGAATAGTTGGACGTTGCTCATTTTTCTCCCATACTTGTACCATCTTCTGCATGACACGGTCATAATTAATCTTCTGATTGGGGTTCATCTTGCTCAGAATTTCTTCTACATCGATCATGTTCTTCTCCTTTTTATAGTCTTATTTTATCATATAAGTTAGGAGAGCTCAAATCAATTTAGAAGTGAATATCATAAAAAGGAGGAATAGGCATTCCCTCCTTTTGTGTTTTTTATAAGTTGTTTTCTATAGAAAGCTTACATCATGCCGCCCATCATGCTTGGATCCATTGCTGGAGCCGGAGCTGCTGGTTCTGGTTTATTGGCTACGACTGCTTCCGTAGTCAAAATCAAGCTGGCTACAGATGCTGCATTTTGTAGAGCTGAACGACTCACTTTAACTGGGTCGATAATCCCTTGATCAATCATGTTAACCCATTCGCCAGTTGCTGCGTTGAAGCCTGTACCAACTTCAGCATTTTTCAAACGATCGATAACGATAGAGCCTTCAAATCCTGCATTGTGGGCGATTTGACGAACAGGTTCTTCCAAAGCACGGAGAACAATATTGCGGCCCGTTGCTTCGTCTCCTGTCAATTCCAAATCAGCCACGGCTGGAATAACATTGACAAGGGCTGTTCCACCACCTGCAACGATACCTTCTTCAACAGCTGCACGAGTAGCGTTGAGGGCATCTTCAATGCGGAGTTTCATTTCTTTCAACTCAGTTTCAGTTGCAGCTCCGACCTTGATGACTGCTACACCACCTGACAATTTCGCCAAGCGTTCTTGCAATTTTTCACGGTCAAATTCAGAAGTTGTGGTTTCGATTTGAGACTTGATAACTGCAACACGGTGAGAAATCGCTTCAGGATTTCCAGCACCTTCTACGATAACAGTGCTATCTTTGTCCACAGTTACTCTCGCTGCTTGACCAAGAGCTTCAATTGTCGCATCTTTCAACTCAAGACCAAGATCTTCTGTGATAACTGTTCCGCCTGTTAAGATGGCGATATCTTCAAGCATGGCTTTGCGACGGTCACCAAAACCAGGTGCCTTGACTGCTACCACATTGAAGGTTCCACGAATCTTGTTCAATACAAGGGTTGGAAGAGCTTCACCATCTACATCATCCGCAATAATCAAGAGTGGACGATTGCTTTGGAGAATGCTTTCTAGGAGTGGCAAGATTTCTTGGATATTTGAAATCTTCTTGTCAGTAATCAAAATGTATGGATTTTCAAGATCAGCTACCATTTTTTCGCTATCTGTCACCATATACTGTGAAAGGTAACCACGGTCAAACTGCATTCCTTCCACAACTTCAAGTTCTGTTTCCATACCGCGTGACTCTTCGATAGTGATGACACCATCTTTGCCAACTTTCTCCATGGCTTCAGAAATGTATTCACCGACTTTTTCAGAACGAGAAGATACAGCTGCAACTTGAGCGATAGCTTCTTTATTAGCAACAGGGATGGCATTGTTTTTCAAGGCTTCAACTGCTGCGACAACTGCTGTTTCAATCCCACGACGAATGCCGATTGGATTTGCGCCTGCTGTGACGTTTTTGATTCCTTCGCGGACGATCGCTTGAGTCAAAACAGTTGCAGTTGTAGTCCCGTCACCTGCGATATCATTTGTTTTTGAAGCTACTTCTGATACCAATTTGGCACCCATATTTTCGAAATGGTCTTCCAACTCGATTTCTTTGGCAATGGTCACACCGTCATTGGTAATCAAAGGTGAACCGAATGATTTTTCAAGAACGACATTCCGACCTTTTGGTCCCAAGGTTACTTTAACAGTGTCTGCAAGGATATCGACACCACGGACCATAGCTGAACGAGCATCAGATGAAAATTTAATTTCTTTTGACATACTTACTTTCTCCTTCTATTCTTCAATGATAGCCAAGATATTAGCTTCGCCAACGATGATGTACTTTTCATCGCCATCTTTGACATCAAGACCTGCATGGGCTTCAACTAAGACACGGTCGCCAGTCTTAACGCTTGGGGCAACCAAATCACCGTTCAAGGTACGAACACCTTGTCCAGTAGCTACAACTTGGGCTGTTTTTGTTTTTTCTTGGGCTGAGCCTGCGAGGACAAAACCTCCAACAGTTTGTTCTTTTTCTTCGATTTTCAAGACCACACGGTCTCCTAATGGTTTCAACATCTGCTTTCCTCCATGATAAGATAGATACTATTAGCACTCTTTACACCCGAGTGCTAATCCATAGTTCTATTGTATCACTTGGTCAGAAATAGTCAAGAAAAAAGTCTGACTTTCTCAAGATAAAAAGCCTGAGAACAACTCAGACTTTTCAATGTTTAAAATGGTAATTCTTCCTCTTCCAGGACCAAATCTGCCAAATCTTGGCCTGCATTATTTTCACGAATGGCACGTTGAGCACGACTTTCCAATAGTTGAAATCCTGTGACAAGTACTTCTGTCACGTAGTTCATCTGGCCATTTTTCTCAAAACGACGGGTACGAAGTTCTCCATCCACTGAAATGAGACTTCCTTTTGTTGCGTAGCTTGCCAAAGTTTCGGCTAGTCTGCCCCATAGGACCATATTGACAAAATCAGCTTCACGTTCACCGTTTTGGTCTTTGTAACGACGATTCACAGCAATGGTTGCTCGCGCAACTGACTTGTCATTGTTGGTTTTGTGCAATTCTGGTGTAGACGTTAAACGTCCAATCATAATAACTTTATTATACATATTTTCTTCCTCCTACTTATCTATTCGTAGGAAATCAAAAAAGTTACAGAAATTTGTAACTTTTCGAGGAAATTTTTTACTTTTTATGAACCATGAAACCTGTTGCCTGTTGATTGGCCATGATGGTCATATCTGTAATCTGCACACGACGAGGTTGACTGGTCACATAGACTACTGTGTCTGCAATATCCTGAGCTTGCAAGGCTTCGATTCCCTGATAGACGGACGCAGCTCGCTCTTTGTCACCATGAAAACGAACTGTAGAGAAATCTGTTTCGACAATTCCAGGCTGAATGGTCGTAACCTTGATATCCGTTGCAATGGTATCAATTCGCAGTCCATCTGAAAAAGTCTTAACTGCTGCCTTGGTAGCTGAATAAACTGCTGCACCTGCATAAGCATAAATTCCTGCGGTTGAGCCCATATTGATGATATGTCCTTGATTGGCTTTTACCATTGCTGGCAAAAAACAGCGAGTGACTGCCATCAAACCCTTGACATTGGTATCCAACATGGTCAACATATCCAATTCTTCATAGTCCTGATAGGGGGCTAAACCTAGAGCTAGCCCGGCGTTATTGACCAAGATATCAATCTGCCCTATCGTTTCTAGAATATCGGAGCAGACAGTCTTCACCATAGTCATATCCGTCACATCCAGTGGAAAGATCCAAACTGTTTGATTTGGATAGGTTGCTGCAAACTCTGACTTGAGAACCTCTAATCTGTCTGTCCGTCGTCCTGTTAGAACGACATTCTCCCCCTGCTCCAGATATGCACGCGCAATCGCTTCACCAATGCCTGAGGTTGCTCCTGTAATCACTACATTTTTTGCCATCTTATTTCCTTCTATCTGGTCTATCAGATACTGACAATTCTTAGGCAGTCCAGTGTTTGGCTGGGTCAAATGGAGTTCCGACAACTTGGTCTTCTGATAATTCAATAATACCACGTTTTTGCGGAGCATTTGGCAGATGCAATTCACGAGGACTGCACATCATGCCAAAACTCTTTTCGCCACGAAGTTCGCCTGGGAAAATGAGGTTGCCTTTGGGCATCATCGCTCCAGGAAGAGCTACAATGGTTTTCAATCCAACACGCGCATTAGGTGCTCCGGCAACAATTTGCACTGTCTTGTCACTTGAGACTGCAACTTGGCAGATGTTGAGGTGATCACTATCTGGATGAGCTACCATCTCGACAATTTCACCAACAACAAACTTAGGTTCCTTGTCATTGACAATTTCTTCTGTAAAACTTTCCGCCTTCAATTCTTGGTTCAAACGAGCGACTTGCTCATCTGTCAAAAAGACTTGACCACGCTCAGCAATTTCAAACAAACTCGAAACTTCGAAAATATTCCAAGCCACTGTTTCCCCATTATCTTTGAGGAAAACACGAGCTACCTTGCCTTTGCGCTCCACATCCAGTTTGGCATCTCCACTGTTTTTCACGATGACCATAAGGACATCACCGACATGTTCTTTGTTATATGTAAAAATCATTGTTTCTATTTTCTCCTATTTCAGTCCTGCTAAAAAGTCGTTAATTTGTTGCTTACTTTTACGGTCGCGATTAACAAAACGACCAATTTCCTTGTCCTTTTCTAGAACAACAAGGCTAGGAATTCCATAAACATCCCAGAGTTTAGCCAAATCCATATACTGGTCGCGGTCCACCCGAATAAAGGTGAACTCTGGATTGGTTTCCTCAATTTCTGGCAAGGCAGGATAGATGTAACGACAATCGCCACACCAGTCCGCCACAAAAAGAAAGACCTTCTTGCCATCTTTTTCTACTAAAGATGCTAATTCTTCTAAACTTGCTGGTTGTATCATAAAACTTCCTCCTCATAGACTAGGTCTTCATTTTCATAGACAAAGGTATAATGACGGCCATCCTCAAAAATGACGCCACCAACCAAGCTCTCCAGACTGCTTTCATAAACTTGAACATATAGGGTCGCAATTCCCCCCATGTCGGAAAAATGGTCTCGCACAATCGCTGTCAACTCTTCCTGAGTCTTCATGAGTTTATGGTCATCTGCAACTTTTTTCGTAGCAAGGGTAAGGCTCCCAATAGCAAGCAGAGCCAAGCCTGCCATCCACATTTTTTTAGCTTTCATACCATTCATTTTAACACAAAAAACGCTTCAGGACAAATGAGGAAGCAGCAGAAAAGCAAGTAAAAAGCCTCTTCCTTTAAGGAAAAGGACTTTTTATTCTTATTGCCAAGCGCCTGAGTTGCCAACATAGTAACCATCTGGTGTATAGGTATTGCTAAGCATCTTACCTGATGAAGCTAGATAATACCACTTACCATTGTCTTTGACCCAATCATTCGCAATCATGGCACCAGAAGAACTTACATAATACCATTCTCCCTTGTCATAAACCCAAGTGCTTGCTTTCATGGCTCCTGAAGTTGATAAATAGTACCACTTGCCTTGGTCGTAAAGCCAGTCACTAGCAATCATAGCTCCTGATGATTTAAAGGCATACCAGTTGCTACCTTGATAAAGCCAAGTTTGATTGAACATGACTCCTTTATCATTCATAAAGTACCAAGTTCCCTTGTCATAAACCCAATCCTTCTGCACTAATTGACCTTGTTTTTGATAGTACCAGTTTTGGTTTGATTTTAGCCAACTTTCTACTTTTACAATTGGATAAAGTTCTTTGAAAGATCCTCTATCATATTTATGACTGATAGACTTTAGTTTTTCAAGTTTCAACTCGCCATTGTCATAGTCTGCCCAAGCAAAGACTTTTTGACCATTGACAGTCTCTGGTAGGGTGGCAGTGTAAATCTTGGTTTGATAATCCCATTTTGTATCAAGGTAGGTGTATTGATTATTTGATTCTTCAATACGATAGTAACCTCTCTTTCCACTATCATTATGAATATCATCTACAACTTTCGTTGACCAGGTCTTTACTTCGTTTCCGCTCTTAGCCTCGACCTTGATATCTCCTCTATAGCCATATGGAACATAGAAATTCAGGTAACGCCCTTCTATACCAATCATAGACTTGTCCTTTTCTTGACCTAGAAAATTGACTGTCTGATCTTGACCATTGAGACTAACCGTCCACTCGATTTTCTCATTTTTTGGTAAATCCAAGACTTTAATATCCACTTCATGACCATTATTAAATCGAAGAATCTTGCCATCTTGATACTGTACTCCACACTTAACAACCCATTCTTCTTTAAGCTCAAATGCCTGCCCTGAATGAGGGAAAGCTAGTAAAGCTAGACCTGTTAAAGCTAAACTAAATAGTGTGATTTTTTTCATTGTAGTTCCTCCTTAGGATTTTTTATGTTAATTATATCACTATGTTTTTATTTTGCAAATCTTATCCTAAATATGCTAGTAAAAAACCTCTGAGATTCTTCTCAAAGGTTCTGATTTTGCTAATTGCTGTTCTCAACTGCTGCAGTCACAAAGGCAGTGTAGAGTTCTTCTGGACGATTTGGACGGCTTGACAGTTCAGGGTGATACTGACACGCTACAAAGAATTTATTTTCAGGAATTTCTACAATTTCTACCAAACGATTGTCTGGAGAAACACCTGAAAAGACAAAGCCTGCTGCCTCAAACTGCTCACGGAAGGCATTGTTAAACTCATAACGGTGACGGTGACGGCGTTGCACCACTTCTTGATTGTGATAAGCAGCTGCTGCCTTAGAGCCACGTTTCAACTTAGATGGATAAAGTCCCAAGCGAAGGGTTCCCCCCATATCCTCAACATCAATCTGATCACGCATGATATCAATGATAGGGTATTTTGTTTCTGGTGCAAGCTCTGCAGAATTGGCACCTTCAAGACCTAAAACGTGACGAGCAAACTCGATACAAGTCAACTGCATTCCCAAGCAGACTCCCAACATTGGAACATCATTTTCACGCGCATAGCGAATGGCTTGGATTTTCCCTTCAGTACCACGCTGGCCAAAACCACCTGGTACGATAATTCCATCCGCATCAGACAAGAGCTCTGCCACATTCTCTGCTGTCACATCATTGGCATTGATCCAATTGATTTTCACTTCTGCCTCGTTGGCATAACCAGAGTGTTTCAAGGCTTCAACCACCGAAATGTAGGCATCTTGCAACTCAACATACTTACCGACAAGGGAAATCTTAACTTGTTTCTTAAGGTTCATGACCTTGTCCACCATGGCTGACCATTCTGTCATATCCGCTACTGGTGCATCTAATTTCAAATGGTCACAGACAATTTGGTCCATACCTTGCGCCTGCAAGTTCAATGGAATTTGGTAAAGGTGTTCAACATCCAACGATTCGATAACGGCTTCTGGTGCCACATCACAGAACTGGGCTAGTTTGTTTTTAATTCCTTGACCAGCTGGCTCTTCTGTACGAATAACCAACATATTTGGTTGGATTCCCAATCCACGCAATTCTTTTACAGAGTGTTGGGTTGGTTTGGTTTTCATTTCACCAGCAGCCTTGAGGTAAGGAAGCAAGGTTGTATGGATATACATGACATTATCCGCACCCACATCTGCTTTCATCTGACGAAGGGCCTCTAGGAATGGCAAGGACTCGATATCTCCTACTGTTCCACCAACCTCTGTGATAATGACATCAGAGTCAGTCGTTAGAGCAGCACGCTTGATTTTCTCTTTCAAAGCATCTGTGATATGAGGAATAACTTGAACAGTTGCCCCAAGGTATTCTCCACGGCGTTCCTTACGAAGAACTTCACTGTAAATTTTACCAGTTGTCACGTTGGAATATTTATTAAGATTGATATCGATGAAACGTTCATAGTGACCCAAGTCCAAATCTGTCTCAGCTCCATCATCTGTCACAAAAACTTCCCCGTGCTGATAAGGGCTCATAGTCCCCGGATCGATATTGATATAAGGGTCAAACTTTTGAATGGTTACTTTGAGACCACGATTTTTCAATAGACGGCCCAAACTCGCTGCAACAATCCCTTTCCCAATAGACGATACCACACCACCAGTTACAAAAATATATTTCGTTGACATAGATTCCTCTTTCTAAAATGCTCAATGTCTTGTCAACTACGAGGGGACATAGAAAACAAGACCCTACTAATAAGAATAATCTGGGATGACTGCACCAGATTCACAACAAATACTCTTCGAAAATCAAATTCAAACCACGTCAGCTGCGCCTTACCGTACTCAAGTACAGCTTGCGGCTAGCTTCCTAGTTTGCTCTTTGATTTTCATTGAGTATAAAATACAAGAATATAACTTCTTGAAAAAACAAAAATAGCTCCCTAAGAACTAGGGAGCCCCGACCTCCAAAAGAGGTGCCCGAACAATATGATACCTAAAAATAGGATAATTGTCAATAGCTAACTTTTATTCCTCGATGTTTTCAGTATCATCATCTGAAAACTCGTCGTCTTCTTCGTTGAGATCCACGTCTTCACCCAAGTCATCAGGAGCGATTTCGTTGATTTCTGCATCGTAAGCTTCCACTTCATTTTTCTCATCATCTGGATTTTCATCATCGTATGAAAGAGCTGGATCTGCTTCGTATGCATCTTCGTCTTCTGGATCATCTGCATTGTAGTCAATAGCATCTGAATCACCATCCATGAAGGCATTGACACGTTTTTTCTTAGCTTTTGGTGCTACTTCATCGTCGTCATTTTCCTCAAGAGCGATGATTTCTTCGTCGATTTCATCCACACCATACCATGAACGAAGCCCCCATTTGTTATCTCCAAGTGAGATGAAGCTACCGTCAAAGTTCAACTCTGTGTAGAACAAAGGTAAAGCTTCGCGGATATCGCTGTTTGATGTTCCAAGGTAGTTTTGAATTTCGTTTACAAGATCGCTAAAATGCATCTCATGATCGCGACCACGAAGTTCCAAGATAGCACGCGCTACCTCAATCATAGATAGTTCACTTTTTTCTTGCCCAGCAAATACTTCTAATTCCAAAGCGTTTCTCCTCATTTTTACTACTATCGCCAGAGTAAACAGACTCTGACCTCATTTTATCATTTACTCTTTATTTTACGATAATTTTGCGGAATAGTCAAAGGTTAAGGGGGAACTAATACAAATCTTCTAAGCTTCTATATTCAATAATTTCATTTTTTATAATATTCTTTTTAAACTCAAAATGTTTTAAAGGATTATCGATTAACACTAGCTTTGGAATATCATCTAGGTTGGTAACTAGAGATAAAATAAAATCTGATTGAAACTCTTTAGCTTTCTCAAATTCGTTGGCAGTCAATCGAATGCGACCCTTAGATTTTCGAATTCCTTTAACTTCGGCAAGATAAGAATGTTCTTGAACATCTACTTGGAAATCATATCCATCACCATAAAGACGGGCATCGGTCAATAGTCCACCTTGAAATTTTTCTTCTTTATCAAAGTTGAGTATAAAATAATTTTCTGCTTCCATTCCAGTTTCTTGTAGACGTTTGAATTTAGTTCGAATAATTGGTTTTTCAATGGTAGTAATGCCTGTTCGCTTTCCTTCACTAGCAAGTAGCATTTTAACGATTTCAGCATAACTATGAACATCTTCATTTCCAAACATCATATCAATTAAATCTTTACGAAAACGGTAAACTTCAGCCTTCTGCCACCAACCTTTTCGATTATTGTCAAAATAAGGATCAAATAAATCCATTCTATTTTTTACAACTCCAGTTGTTTCAGCAATTCCCAGAGAAACCACATAGCGATAAAACTCCGACTTACTAGAACATTGAAATTCTTTTATAAAAAGCTTGTCAAACTTGGCAAGACCGTAGCCAATTAAATTTAACAATTCATAATGCGGGTGTTTAGACATTACTTTCTCCATCAATAGATATTGATTTCATTATACCAAAAAACACGGCTCATCACCGTGTTTCTGTGTTTATTTCACCAACTTCTTCATCTCATCAATACGTGCGACGGTCGCGTCGTATTTGGCTTGGTAGTCGGCTTGTTTGTCGCGTTCTTTTTGGACGACTTCTGGTTTGGCGTTGGCTACGAAGCGTTCGTTAGAGAGCTTCTTACCGACCATGTCCAGTTCTTTTTGCCATTTAGCAAGTTCCTTGTCGAGACGGGCCAGTTCTTCTTCGACATTGAGGAGGTCTGCCAGTGGCAGGTAGATTTCTGCTCCTGTGATGACGCTTGACATAGCGAGTTCAGGTGCAGTGATGGTTGATGCGATTTCCAAGTGTTCTGGATTTGTGAAGCGTTTAATGTAGTTGACATTGCTGTTAAAGAAGGCTTCCAAGTCGCTATCGCTTGTCTTAACAAGGATGGTGATAGGTTTGCTTGGAGCTACGTTTACTTCCGCACGCGCGTTACGAACGGCACGGATCAAGTCTTTGAGGCTTTCCACACCAGTGTGAGACGCAAAGTCTTCAAAGGCTGGGTTGACAGTTGGGTATTCTGCTGTCACGATAGAGCCTTCTGAGATTTGTCCAAAGATTTCCTCTGTCACGAATGGCATGATTGGGTGGAGGAGACGAAGGATCTTGTCCAGAGTGTAAAGGAGAACAGAACGTGTGATAACTTTCTCTTCTTCGTTGTCGCTATAAAGGACTTCCTTAGTCAACTCAACGTACCAGTCCGCAAACTCGTCCCAGATGAAGTTGTAGAGGATGTGTCCAGCAACACCAAATTCAAACTTGTCAAAGTTTTCAGTGACTTTGCCGATCGTTTCATTGAGGTTGTGGAGAATCCAGCGGTCGGTGACATTTCCAGCTTCCTTGTTGACAACTTTTTCCACATTGGCAGTTGCTTGCTCAAGGGTCAAGCCTTCATTGTTCATGAGGATGTAGCGAGAGATGTTCCAGATTTTGTTAATGAAGTTCCAAGAAGCATCCATTTTCTCGTAAGAGAAGCGCACGTCTTGCCCTGGTGCAGAACCGTTTGAAAGGAACCAACGAAGGCTATCTGTTCCGTACTTATCAATAACATCCATTGGATCAATCCCGTTACCGAGAGATTTCGACATCTTACGACCTTGCTCGTCACGAATGAGACCGTGAATCAAGGCATTTTTGAATGGCGACTTGCCAGTAAATTCCAAACCTTGAAAAATCATTCGAGATACCCAGAACGGGATAATATCATAACCAGTCACCAAAGTTGATGTTGGATAATAACGTTTGAAGTCTTCTGAGTCGACATCCGGCCAGCCCATGGTAGAGAATGGCCAAAGAGCCGAACTAAACCACGTATCCAAGACATCTTCGTCCTGAGTCCAACCGTCACCTTCTGGAGCTTCTTCGCCGACATATATTTCACCCTCAGCATTGTACCAAGCAGGGATTTGGTGACCCCACCAGAGCTGACGAGAGATTACCCAGTCGTGGACATTTTCCATCCATTGGAGGAAGGTATCGTTGAAACGAGGTGGGTAGAATTCTACCTTGTCTTCTTTATCTTGGTTAGCAATAGCATTTTTGGCCAATTGATCCATCTTGACGAACCACTGAGTAGACAAGCGTGGTTCCACCACAACACCTGTACGCTCTGAGTGACCAACACTGTGGACACGTTTTTCGATTTTAACGAGGGCACCGATTTCTTCCAGCTTAGCAACAACTGCCTTACGAGCTTCAAAGCGATCCATGCCTGCAAATTCAAAGGCCAAGTCATTCATGGTTCCGTCGTCATTCATAACGTTGACTTGTGGCAAGTTATGACGTTGACCAACCAAGAAGTCGTTTGGATCGTGGGCAGGTGTGATTTTCACGACACCAGTACCAAACTCAGGATCAGCGTGTCCGTCTCCAACGATTGGGATTAATTTATTAGCGATTGGAAGGATGACGTTTTTACCAATCAAGTCCTTGTAGCGTGAGTCTTCTGGATTGACCGCAACCGCAACGTCTCCAAACATGGTCTCTGGACGAGTTGTCGCAACTTCAAGGGCGCGTGAGCCATCTTCCAGCATGTAGTTCATGTGGTAGAAGGCACCTTCAACGTCCTTGTGGATAACCTCGATATCAGAAAGAGCTGTGCGAGCTGCTGGATCCCAGTTGATGATAAATTCACCACGGTAGATCCAGCCTTTCTTGTAAAGGTCCACAAAGACCTTGCGAACAGCTTTTGACAAACCTTCGTCAAGAGTGAAACGCTCGCGAGAATAGTCTACAGAGAGCCCCATCTTGCCCCATTGTTCCTTGATGGTAGTGGCATATTCGTCTTTCCATTCCCAGACTTTTTCCAAGAATTTTTCACGACCTAAGTCGTAACGACTAATGCCTTCACCACGCAAGCGCTCCTCAACCTTAGCTTGAGTAGCAATCCCCGCGTGGTCCATACCTGGAAGCCAAAGTGTGTCAAAACCTTGCATGCGTTTTTGACGGATGATAATATCCTGAAGAGTAGTATCCCAAGCATGACCAAGGTGGAGTTTTCCAGTAACGTTTGGTGGTGGAATCACGATAGAATATGGCTTAGCCTTTTGATCGCCTGAAGGCTTGAAAACATCTTCGTCAAGCCATTTTTGGTAACGACCAGCCTCAACTTCGGCTGGATTGTATTTAGGTGAAAGTTCTTTAGACATGTGTTTGTCCTTTCTAGTTAATATCTTTAAATAAAATTAGTAGGTAGAAGATAGGCTTTGATTCAACTCATCTTGTTTTTCTCAGCATCTTCTATTAGCATAAAAAATGTGTAAAATTTTTACATTAACTTTCTCTCATTATCTTCATAATATGTTTATCAAAGTCTGATATGATTTTTTGAGTTCGGTTAAATTTTTCATACTCTTGGATGGCTTTTGAGTCTGCTTGTTTCTTGGAAACACTTCCTTTTCCTTCTAAAATTTCGTACTCATTAAAAGATAGAAAACGATCAATACTATCTGCCAATCCTCGCATTGTAAAAGTATTACGGCGCTCAACCAAACCCTCGATATAATCAAAATAGGCTGTAACAGTTCGCTCTAGTTGTCGAATTTCTTTTTCTTGCAAATAGTTTTTAGCCACCGTTACATCTGATTTGAGCACTCGTCCATCAGGTGCATGTTTCCAAGTAGTTAATCCCATTTTTTCTTTACTAGCATCGGCTTGCTGATAGATAATTTCTGCAGCCGTACTTCCAGTAATTGCATAATGAAATTTATTTTGCACCATAGCATAGAAATTTTTAGTAATATCTGAGTTTCGATCATAATCTATGGCACATTCGGCAAAGATATCCGTAATTTGTTGATAGATTCGGCGCTCGCTAGAACGAATAGAGCGAATTCGTTCTAAAAGTTCACGAAAATAATCTTTTCCGAAAACTGTCTGTCCTTGTTTCAAGCGTTCATCATCTAAAACAAAACCTTTGATAATAAATTCTTTCAAGGTCTTGGTTGCCCAAATTCTAAATTGAGTAGCCTTGCTGGAATTTACACGATAGCCTACTGAAATGATAGCATCCAGATTGTAATATTCAAGTTCACGCCTGACAGTTCTATTGCCCTCTTGTTGAACCTGTGCAAATTTTGCACAAGTTGACATCTTATCCAACTCACCACTATCATAAATGTTTTTCAAGTGCTTTGTAATGACACTTCGTTCAACTCCAAAGAGTTCTGCAAGACCTTTTTGAGTCAACCAAAGATTTTCATCCTGTAAAAGGATATCTAGCTGAACATGGCCATTGGGTGTAGTATACAGGATGAAATTAGAAATTTCATTCAAGACAATTTCACCTCCCCCCTTCCATAAACAATTACTTCTCGTTCTTAAACTCTATGCCGTTTTCTTTCAGCTTTTTAACGGTTACGGGACCAATTCCCTTCAAAGCAAGAACTTCTTTTTCAGTCCATTTTTTGAAATCTGAAGACGTACGAATCCCATTTTCAACAAAGATGTGAACAAAATCCATCCGAATTCCCTTCATTTTTTCCTCATTCATAAAGGAATGCCAGTCAGTGACCTCGGATAAATTTCTTATCATACTGGAATGATTCGAAAATACTGGTTTACGGCGGAACTTTTTGGCTTCGTTTGTTAAAAATTTCGTTAAAATAATATTTTCTTGTAAATAGTCAAGCAGAGGATACAAACTAGCTTGTAGCGATTCAACTGAATTTGGACAATAGCATTCTTGATCCTCTATATCTATTACCTTGAATTGCCAATCTTCCTCTATAAAGAATCCAACAGCTTCATCATTGATTTCCACTAATTTTGCAAATAGCTGACTGGCTTCCTCAATTTTTCCTTGAGAAAAAGCAGAGATAATGGCATGAATAAGAATTGTATCATCCCGTTTCCCTTTATTTAATTCTTCACGATAGAAACGCTCAACCTTTAGCTCCTGACCGGTGATATGATACAAGGAAAGCATACAGAAGACAAAATTAGGAGGAAACCGTTCTGGTCGCTTACTCAAATATAGGTCAATCAATTCTATAGCCTTAGAATTGAATTTCTCCATCATATAATACTCAATCAGAAACATCAGAGCAGACAGGATAGGGCGTGCTTCAAAATAATTCCAACTATTGTATCCATTCACTTTCCATTTTTCTAAAACTAGAATTTCAAAATCCAATACTTTTTTAAAAGTTGACAAATCAAAATCTTCAACTTCTGATAAGAATAAATGAAAATCAGCAGCAAAATAATCTGGATTTATTTTTAAAACTTGCTTTAACAGTTTATTTCGCTTCTGTGTATTCGGAGTATGCATAGCTTCTCTAAATAAAGCATGATCCTGATTCCAATCAAAAGTCCTATTTTTCAGTTGGTAATTTATTAGCTGAACATCTGGATACTCTCCATGTTCATCAGCATATTGCATCACTGCTGTATGTAGTTCATCGAAATTTTGAATAGTACGACGTTCTACAAAAGTTGGATTTTTGGCCATGATTTCTGTCCAAGCAGCCTCTTCTTCAGAAATAACTTTGATATCCAACTTTTGCTGGCGTTTTAATTCTTTTTTTCTATTTTTCTTTTTAGCCATCTATTTTCTCCTATAACTCATTCTTCAATAGATCAAACTCTACCTCTGCTGTATTGGATATTCTTACAGCCTCGGATACAGGCTTTAATGGTAAATCTCAGCTTCTTTGTGATTCATTTGCTTTGAAGGTTGTCCCCCCCAAGCGCGATTAAGGCTGAATTTTCTAGTTACGTTTAGTGGTGGAAATCGTGATCAAAAAAGTTTTAGACTTTTGAACTTCTTGAGTCTTGAGAATATCTTCTTAAAGTTGTTTAGATATGTGTTTGTCCTTTCTCTATTTTGTTCATTTTATTTTGAATTTGCTTAGCAACTTCTTTTGCAGTCAAACTCGTATTATTTATTTTAAAGTAATGGTGCAACTCATTCGGTTGATGTTGAGAATTTAATCGAAGTGTTTCAGCGGTCTCTAAAATTTCTCTTTCAGATACCTCAATATGTCGTTTTAAGAGTTTGTGCTTTAATCGATTCTCCGTTCGATTTCGACGTAAACGCTCTTCAAGACTTGTTTCCAACTCAACAAACAGAATCTCTTGATGAAAGTTATCCAATAAATCCTGAATTTGCTTTAAATACATCAGCTGGTACTGATTTGAAAAATCAATTACGTCAGTTAAAATTACTGATCGCTGATTTCTTGCACTTGCTCCAAGGAAAGAAAAGGTCATTCCACGAACAAATTCCCACATTTCCTCTGTAAAGTCCTGATAGATTTCTAATGCAAAATCGATGGCTTGATGGTTATAAAAGAGGGTAGCATCTGTCAGTCGAGATAACTCTTGACCAATCGTCATTTTCCCAGAAGCCGGAGCCCCAATGATGAAAAGATGCATCAAATCACCTCCCACTCACTCCTCAGCAAGCCATATGTCAGGCTGTCACAGCGATTTCCTTGAACATCTTTACGGTCTCGGATACGAGCTTCGAGGGTAAAGCCAAGCTTTTCCGCGACTCGTTGACTTTGGATATTATAACCAAAACAAGTCAGTTCAATCTTGTGAAGACCCAAATCTTTAAAGCCTAAGTCAATCAAGGCAAACGCTGCTTCTGGTACATAACCTCGTCCCCAATAGTCTGGGTGCAAGGTGTAGCCAATCTCCAGTACATCGTCTTCGTGCCGATGGTTGAAATCAACAGAGCCGATGACTTTATCGGTTCCTTTGACGACAATTCCGTAGCCAGCTGGGAGATTTTCCTTTTGATTGCGTTCGGGAAGGATATGCTCCAGATAATAAACCTCATCTTCCAAGGTCTTGACTGGAGGAAAGCCTGCTGGATAGGCGACCTCTGGGAGACTAGCGTAGGTATGGATATCCTCAGCATCTGCCACTGTACGAACTCGTAGGACGAGTCGTTCGGTTTCTAATTGTTCTGGTAATTCAGCTCTTGACATCCTTCTTCCTCGCTTTCTTTATGAAGCTCCCCATAGGGTCAACACGGTTATCTAAATAGCGATAAACGCGCTGGTGACCGTCCCCCATAAAGTAAGTCGGTGAAAAACGGTCATTTTTAAAATGCCCTTTCTCATCCAAGAGATCTGGATCAGCAAGTCGCTCGATAATCTTGGCAAAGATATGACAGATTCCATCTTCCTCGATAATTCTATCAACTTGACATTCTAACACGACTGGACAAACCCCTAAAATCGGTGCCTGAGTCCGTTCAGAAATCTCGTAGTCTAGCCCCAGGTGTTTCAATTTCTCTCGATGACTGATAAAACCAGCCTGCTCCATCTCGAGCATGAGATTTTCATCAGGAATATTCACAGTAAACTTCTGGTAATGCTTGATTTGCTCAGCCGCATTTTCCTCAGCTCCGACACCAATGACTAGCCAATCTCCCAAGCTATAAGAGGAGCTACAGGTCGTAATATTGTGTCCAAAATTCTGATCCTGATATCCCAAAATGAAGATAGGAAAGCCATAGTAGAGTTTACTTGTTTTAAAAGATTGCTTCATAACAACCTCCTTTAACTAAGACGCAAAAGAAAAGCCCTGCCATCTACATGACAGGGACGAATGTATTTATCCGCGGTACCACCCAATTTCGGGCAGTTGCCCGCAACTCTCGTCTTTAAAACAAAAAGACACTTTTATTTCAATTTTTCATCCATTAGCAACTAGTTTTGACACATTTGTGGACTTCTCAGCACCGCCACTTTCTGTAAAATGCGGGATTCAAAACACCTCTAATGGCTCTATTGTAGCAAGATTTTTTCGGAAATGCAAGGAACAAGAAAAATTACTTGAACTTGATGCCATTTTCCTTCAATTTCTTGATTGTAGCTGGGCCGATTCCTTTCAAGGCAAGGAGTTCTTTTTCAGTCCAGTTTTTGAAATCTGAAGCAGACTTGATTCCTTCATCATAGAAAGTTTTGGCACGATCAAGTGGAAGTCCACCCAAGTTTGCTGCAAAATCTTCTACAGAATTGGCTACTTTTTGAGCTTGTTCTTTAGTAGCTTCTACTGCTTGTTCAACCTTTTTAGAAACAGCCTTACCAGCTTGGCTTGCTGACTGTTCTGCACGTTTTACGACTTTTTTTGTCTCTTCTACAACCTTAGTCACAGTACTTGAAAAGGCACCTGCGCGACGGAGGCTATTTCGTAATTGTTTTTTACGATTGAGTTTCTTTGACATGATAAAATCCTTTCAATAAAAAACCCCTGCTCTGACAAGGATTTAATATAAATATTCTATCAAGATTTTAGTAAAAAATCAAGAATCTTTCTCGTTTAATAATTTCGCTCACCGAATAAGCCTTCTGGCAAATCATGAAATCCCTTGCCTGATTTGAAGTTTTCAAACTTACCAAGTAAGAACTGATAAGCATCCAAGCGACTTTCGTAGCGAATCATAGCATCTTTGGCACGCTCGTCTTGGTCTTCTTCGTAGACTTTTTGGCTTTCCTTATGTGCCATGTCGTTGATCATAATCTGGGTATTGACCCAGGCTTCAAATTCCTTCATAAATTCTTGTTCGTAACTCATTTTTTCTCCTTATTCTAATCCACGGAAATAGTCCCTATCAATCTCACGGTAGGGCTGGATATCCTGAACGTATTCCAGCACACCTTGGAATTCTCCATCTTCATCGTGCACTGCTGCGTAGGTGATGTGGACAAACTTACCTCGCGACTCGGACTTAAACCACATTTCATACTTATTCTTGGTCCCCTCACGAAGTCCCTTCATGATAGTCTTGACCTTGTCCAAGTACTTAGGCGGATGGCAAAGTTCAACATTACGCCCGACTTGGGACGGTGTCCGTTTGAAAATCATCTCATCAGCTGGCGCATTGTCATTGTAATACTGGAAAATATCGTCTTTATTGACAAAGGTAATCTCCATGGGGAGGTGATTGAGGATGAGATTAGCCTGCTCGACTGAAAGATAGCCATTCCCAAAAGCCTGTTGACTATGACGGTCCAGCACTGCTTCCTTTTCCTTAGGGGTAAAGGTAATGGTAAACTGTCCTTCTGGCGTATCGATAACTTGCTGAACTTGCCCCTCTGCGCTCTTTTCCTCGACGAAACTCTGTCTTTCTGGCACCCATTTCTCAGACGGACGGATGATGGCATAACCATAGGCATCGCTCTCCTCTGCAATCTGAAGCCAGTCATCCTGAGTAAAGGACTCAAGGAGAATCATAAGGAGGATGGACTCTTCCTTGAAAATCATACTTTCAAACTCTGTCGTAAAGGCTTCAAAATCTTCTTTTACAGTGGAAATCGGCACTTCAGGTAGTGACTTGGCCGTCGCTAAAGCTGTTTGAAATAGTTCCCTGATCTGATCGTCCACTCCCCACATAACTTTGGGAGGTGAATCGTGACCATAGCGCTCCATGATGGGGAAGAAGAGCTCTTCCTTGCGCTGGTAGTGGATATCAAATTGCCCCAACAGCCCCATTTGACGGACCAAGCCCTTGCGCATCTCCGCCAGCATTTCTTCATCTTCCATAGACTCATAGGTACCTACCAATCTCCGAATGCGAATCAAGGCAGCACGGAGGGCCAGATTTTCATCCTTGAAAACGCGAACTGGGTGACCTGGGTGCTCGGTATCTGCAACTTCGACACCCTTAACAGCATTTTTAAACAGATTGGCATGGACATCACAAAGTTCCATAACATCTTCAAAGGTGACACCTGAGTCTGAGTTCATCAGCTCGTGCTCCATAAGGGAAATCTCGATGGCTGAAACACCTGTAAAGGTCGCATCAAAGCGCTCCTGAACCGACTCAGGAGAGGCGCCATTATGCAATTCTAACAAAATATCCCGCAGGACATGAATCCGTTCATCTGCCATTAGTCTAACCCAATCACTTCGTAGCCGTTTGCTTCCAGCGTGCGGACAATCTTGTCCATAGGGGTTCCTTCCAGCTTAGAACCCTGTTTGAGCGATACTTTACGACCAACTGTATTGCGCATCAAGGGATTGGCAAGGGGTTTAAATCCCAGCTCAACTAGAATTTCCAAGACTTCTGGATGCTTGTCCACCACTTCTGCAACGGGAATTGACACATCGATGATATTGTCCATGACGACCTCCATTGAATGTTCTAAAATGATTTTACTGCTTTTATTATACCACAAGGAAAGAGATTAAAAAACTAGCAGTAGAGTTCCTGCTAGTTCTCTGCGACTTGGATAACCATCTAAATAAGTTTAAAGAGCCAATCCAATATCTTAAATAATAGCTTGTAAAACAGCAATTGGACTGCAAAAGAGATGATCATCCAAAAGAATTTCAAAATCCCAATAATCGGTTTAATAAAAATAATGGCAAGAAGTCCCCAGAAAAATTTCATTCTCTCTCCTCTGGCTTGATGAGCCACCGAGCCGTATCCATTAACTTGTCTGCAATAAAGAGTTTTCCCAGACCGACAACGACATGGTCATCTTTCTTTATCGTTTTCATCACTTTTACACCTTGCACGGTCAAAAAGTAATTACCATAAGTTTTAGCTAGAGTTTTTATGAGTCCCACATTACTCTCCTTCGATGATTTCAGCCTCTTTTCGGATTGTTTCAACATCTTCTTGATATTGAACTTCACTATAGTTGACTAGCTTGGATAATTCTTTCTGCAAGCTTTCCCCCATTGGTTTCATAGTTGCAAAGGTTAAACCACCTGAAATGATACCACCCAAGATAGGAATGAATTTCCCCATTCCTTTGGCCAGCCCTCCCTTGGTCAGATTCACACCAAATATTTTTAAGACTTTTTTCAAAATAGGGTACCAAAGCGTCTTTGTTAACGCTTTATTAGGTACTGTTTTCATTACCTGTTTGGCAATTGTTATACCACCAGCACGTAGCAAGGCAGCGGTTCCATTTACCCCCAACATTACACCTAGATAAAGCAAGAGGGTATTTTGAGCATCTTCACTCAACTCATCGCGTGAAGCCCAAAGATCCTCATATCCATAAATATAACCTAATTCTTGAGCCAATTTCAGAGAGAAACCATAAAATTGAGCCACATCAGCTGGAATGGTAATTGCCATAGCAATCCCTCCAGGTAATCCTGCCAAAACAGAGGTTCCACTCGCCAATAAAACATTATCCCTAATGCAGGCATTAGCCACTCGATCTAAGATTTCTTGAGATAAGAGAGACGTTGGGCCTTGTTCTAATAAAGTAGGAATGTCCTGTGGATCCAATTCTTTGGAAAACTTATCCACTAAAAATTTCGAACGATCAACCTTAACAACAGGTAGTTTCACCACTTGTTGCAATACTTGCATAGCTAAGTCTTGTTCAGCCATATAAATACCTCTTTCTCTTGTATCTTTATTTCATAATATCACACTATCTAAATTTTATAAAGCTTTTTAATAATTTTTAAGTCTAGAAAGATTTCCCAGTATGTTTTATAGCCATTTCTCCACCAAAAAAGAGGGTTACCCCTCCTTCTTAGTTCTTATCCAGATTGCGTAGCATCTCGTCAATCTTGTTTCCATACTCGATGGACTCGTCTTTGACGAAGGTCAAATCTGGGATTTTGTACAATTTCAAATTGCGACCAAGTTCACGTTTGATGGTACCAGTTGCTTTTTCAAGCCCGATTTGAGCTTTTTGATTATCTGAAGCAAGGTTACTCAAAATGGTGTAGTAAACCTTGGCAACAGACAAGTCACCCAGCATCTGAACATCTGTGATGGTCACACCTTGGACACGCGGATCACGGACTTTCTTTTGCAAAATCTCATTGACTTCACGCTTGATTTCCATGCCCACACGATCCGTACGGAAATGATTTGCCATGATATTCCTTTCTCTACTTTGAACCAAAAGCTAGGCCAGCAGACCTAGCTATTTTTAAACTTATTGATTTTCATTTCAAATTGGAACGAAGTTCAATTTGAAATCATCTGCTTCTTTCGCCGTGGTGAAAGTGATGGAACTGATTTATCAGTCCCATCACAGGGGATTTTTGAGACCCTAGGCTCAAAAATAAGCAATGAAACCATCGGTTTGCTTGCGTCCCTCACCACCTAAGAAAGGAGCAAAAAATCTTATCTCTTAATTTCTTCCATGACATACGCCTCAATCACATCATCCATCTTGATATCATTGTAGCCATCAATCATCAATCCACCTTCACGACCGTTTGTAACTTCTTTCACGTCGTCTTTGTAGTGTTTCAAGCTTGCGAGTTCACCGTCATAGATAACAACACCGTCACGGATAACACGAACTTTAGAGTCACGGGTAACCTTACCGTTGATAACCATGAATCCACCGATAGTTCCCACTTTAGACACCTTGAAGGTTTCACGGATAACTGCTTCACCGATAACTTTTTCTTCAAATTCTGGATCAAGCATCCCCTTCATGGCTTCTTCCATCTCTTCGATGACCTTATAGATAATGCTGTGGAGACGGATTTCCACATCGTCAGCTTCTGCTTGTTGACGAGCTTGTGGTGTAGGGCGTACGTTGAAACCAACGATAAAGGCATTTGAAGCTTCCGCAAGGGTCACGTCTGATTCGTTGATGGCACCAACCGCTGAGTGGACGATGGTCACTTTGACACCTTCCACATCAATCTTTTGAAGTGAGGCAGAAAGGGCTTCAACAGAACCTTGTACATCGGCCTTGATGATAACGTTAACTGATTTGAGTTCACCAGCTTTAAGGGTATCAAAGAGGTTTTCAAGGCTGACACGTTGAGTAGCTTGACGTTGTTTCATAAGGGCACGTTTGGCACGCTCTTCACCTGCTGCACGCGCAGATTTTTCATCTTCGTAGACAGCAAAGTGGTCACCCGCCATTGGCGCTTCGTTCAAACCTGTGATAGAAACTGGTGTTGATGGTCCAGCCACTTTAACACGACGACCAAGGTCATTGGTCATGGCACGGACACGACCGAAGGTATTTCCGACAACGATTGGGTCTTGGACATTCAATGTACCTTGTTGAACAAGAAGGGTTGCGACCGCACCTTTTCCTTTATCCAAGCGAGCTTCGATAACCGTACCGATCGCACGAACTGTTGGGTCTGCTTTGAGTTCTTGGATTTCAGCCACAAGAAGGACTGTTTCCAACAATTCTTCGATGTTTTGGTTGAATTTAGCTGAGATTTCAACAAATTCAGAATCTCCACCCCAAGCAGTTGACATAACACCATGCTCTGCCAATTCACCGATAACGCGTTCTGGGTTGGCACCCGGTTTATCAATCTTGTTGATGGCAACGATGATTGGAACGTTGGCCGCTTTTGAGTGGTTAATGGCTTCGATAGTCTGAGGCATAACCCCGTCATCTGCCGCTACGACCAAGATAGTAATATCGGTAACAGAAGCACCACGCGCACGCATAGATGTAAAGGCCGCGTGTCCCGGTGTATCAAGGAAGGTAATCTTCTTGCCATTTTCCACGATTTGGTAGGCACCGATATGCTGAGTGATACCACCTGCTTCACCTGTCGCAACGCGAGAGTTACGAAGGGTATCCAAAAGAGTTGTTTTACCATGGTCAACGTGTCCCATGATGGTTACAACTGGTGGACGCTCAACCAATTCATCTTCATTGAGATAACCATCTTCGACAAAGAAACGTTCGATGTCGGCATTATCCACTTCAACTTTTTGTTTGGCTTCGATACCATAATCCACCATGAGGAGTTCAATTGTTTCCCCATCCAAGGATTGGTTTTGTGTGGCCATGACACCCATCATAAAGAGTTTCTTAACGATTTCAGCTGGTTCACGTTTGATACGTTTTGCGATTTCCGCAACGGTCATACCATCTGTATATTCAAATTCTGTTGGCAATTCATGGAATTTGCGCTCCGTAACAGGTTTTGGAGTCTGATTACGGTTGTTCTTGTTATTGCCTTTTTTGTTCTTTTTGTTGTTATTCCAGTTACTATTCTTTTGATTTCTCACTTGATTTTGACTACTTCGATTCTTTTGTTGTTTTCTAGGACCATCTTCTTCGTGATCATAATCGTCACGATTTTTGTCTGGTCGAGCTTGTTTTTTACGACGTGTATCCACTGCAGCTTCTTTTTTCTCAGGGACGACTTCAACCACTGCTTGAACTTGTTGTTCTTGTTGCGCTTGTTCAGCTAACTTAGCCACTTCTTCAAAGATTTCCTCTGGCTCCTTGCGTTTGTTAGCTTGGGCCAAGGCTTCTTTGGCAGCCTGAGTCTGTTTGAAACGTTCCTCACTTGAACGGGCATATTCTGCATTTTGTTCTGCTTTTAAGGCTGCTGCACGGGCTTTAAAGTCAATACGTGGAGCCGCTTGATTTGGACGTTTGTCCTCTTGTTGACGGCGCTCGTTTCCACGATTTTGCTGACCTTGCTGTTTCTTAGCTTGGTCATTAAAACGGCGATTGTCGCGGTTTCCTTGACCTTGTTTTCCACCATTACGGCCGTCGTTTTTCTGACGGTTCCCGTTTTGTTGCTGGTCACGGTTATTGCCCTTATTTTGCTTGCGTCGTTCTGCCTGCTCTTTAGCACGAGCTTCACGCTCAGCCTTAAAATTACGGCTTTGCGGTTTAGCTGCTACTTTTTCTGTTTTAGGAGCGACTGGCTCAGCCGGTTTTGCCTCTTCCTTAGCCACAGCTGGTTTAGCTGGCCCAGATTTTTCGGCTTTCTTTTCTGCACTTGCTTTTGGTGCTGCAGGTTTTGCTTCTTCTTTCGGAGCAGCTACAGTCTTAAAGCTGGCAGCGATTTTTGCAGCGACAGCTTCTTCCACACTTGATGAGTGGCTTTTCACATCCAAGCCCAACTCTTTTGCACGCGCTACAACTTCTTTACTTTCTTTTCCAAGTTCTTTTGCGATTTCGTACAATCTTTTCTTAGACAAATCATGTCCTCCTCTTCTATTCCATAAGAGACCTCATTTTCTTTGTAAATCCAGCATCTGTTACAGCCAAAACCTTTCTCGATTTTCCGACTGCTATGCTTAATTCCAGTGTTGAAAACACGGTTACAATTTCTACTTGATAATAATGACTTTTATCTTGAATCTTCTTGGTCAGATTGGGGCCAGCATCATGGGCTAGAAAGACCAACTTGGCCTTGCCGTCTTGAATGGCCTTGACCACCAATTCTTCACCCGATATAATCCGCCCTGCTCTCTGAGCAAGTCCCAAGAGATTGCTTAACTTTTGCTTATTCAAGTCCTAACTCTCTTCTTTTCACTTTGTGATCCACATAAGCGACCAACTCGTCATAAAAGCTTTCATCCACTTCCATGCTAAAGCTACGGTTAAAGACCTTCTTCTTTTTCGCCTCTAGGGCTTCTTTATTGTCTAGCTTGATATAAGCGCCGCGGCCATTGGCCTTGCCTGTTGGATCGATAAAGACTTGTCCTTCCTTGTTCTTGACAATACGGAGCAAATCACGCTTATCAATCACTTCATTGGACACAACAGACTTGCGCAAAGGGATTTTTCTTGTTTTCATCTTTCCCTCCTCTAGCAGCTTTTATTCTTCTACAGTATCGTTTTCTGCTTCCAACTCTACTGAAGCAGCTTCTTCCATGGCTTCAAATTCACTAGCAGACTTGATATCAATACGGTAACCAGTCAAGTGAGCTGCCAAGCGAACGTTTTGCCCACGACGACCGATAGCAAGAGAAAGCTTGTTATCAGGAACAACCACCAAGGCACGTTTGCTGTCGTTTTCATCAAAGATAACTTGGTCAACTTCAGCAGGAGCGATAGCGTTGTAGATAAATTCAGCTGGATCAGCTACCCATTCGATAACGTCGATGTTTTCTTCGATTGGCACCATACGGTCGCTCTTGGCATCGTAGCGAGCTGGGTGGAATTTGCTAGTAATCTTCTTGATATTCGCTCCACCACGTCCAACGATTGTACCAATAGCGTCCACGTTTGGATTATGACTGCGAACGGCAACCTTAGTACGGTCACCAGCTTCACGAGCCACGCTCATGATTTCAACAGTTCCATCATAAACTTCTGGAATTTCTTGCTCCATCAAGCGTTTGATCATTTCTGGATGGCTACGGCTAACAAAGACGTTGACACCGCGAGGGTTGTCTTCAACCTTGTAGACATAAACTTCGATACGATCATGAGAAGCAAAAACTTCTCCAGGGATTTGGTCTTGTTTTGACAATTGGGCTTCAATGCTGCCAAGGTTGACATAAATGAAGCGGTTGTCAAAGCGTTCTACTGTACCAGACATGATTTCTTGCTCATGTTCTTTGTAAGTATTGTAAGTAATGGCACGTGTTTGCTTGCGCATTTTTTCCATAATGGTTTGTTTAGCAGATTGGGCTGCTACACGACCAAACTCAGCAGGTGCTTCTTCAAACTTGATTTTGTCTCCAAGTTCATAGGCTGAATTAATGGCAAGAGCATCTTTCAAGCTGATTTCCAAACGGCTATCAAATACTTCATCAACCACTTCACGGACAGTATAAACTGTAAAGTCACCTGTTTTTTCGTTGAAGTCAATAGCCACGCTATCAGATTGACCATAGCGTCTGCGATAAGCGGAACGAAGCGACTCTACTACTGCGTCGATGATATCTTCTTTTTTGATTCCCTTGTCTTCTTCCAAAATGCGGAAGGCCTCTAGCATTTCTTTACTCATGTTTTCTTCACTTTTGAATCCTCAAAAGCTATCCTTTCTTTTTCTATAATTTTACTGCTAAACGTGCTTTTGATACTAAACTGTATGGAATTTGGACAGTTTTCTTACGTGTCTTGTCCATATATTCCATGGTCAACTCGTCCTCTTCGAAGGCCACCAAGGTTCCTTCAAAGACCTTTTGCTTATCGATGGCTTGGTAGAGCCCGACATGGATGTATTTCCCAACCGCTCCAGCGACAGCATCCTTGGTTTTCAAAGGACGTTCCAAGCCTGGACTGGTGATTTCTAGGAAATATTGTTCTGGGAAGGGATCTGGCTTGATGGTGTCTAGGACAGGACTGATAATTTCTGTCAAGTCTGCCGTGTCGTTCAAGGTAATTCCTTCAGGTTTATCTACAAAAATACTGAGAATCATGTCACTGCCAATCTTTCCATACTCGATATCCACAAGTTCGAAAGGTGCTTCTATGACAGGTTCTACAACTTCTCTGACTAATTCTACAATTGTTGCGATTGCGTCCACCTCCTCATAAGCAAGAGGCGAAGATATTTCCCCGCCTCACTTTCTCATATTCTTACTCTTAGTATAGCACGTTTGCCAACTTATGTAAAGCAAAAGCACTTATATAGCCTGATTTCAGGCTATTTCTTAAAATTCTGCCTCAACTCGGTAGATAACTTGCCCCTTGTTGGAGAATTTTTGCTCGTATTCTGTCATGACATTGCCTTCAAAATCACTGGCATGTAAGTCTAGCCAGACACCATTGAGTTTCATGCCATACTGAGAAAAGCTCACTAGGCTGTACTCAAACAAGCCACAGTTATCTGTCTTGAAATGAATTTCTCCATTTTCAGGCAAGATACGCTTGAAGGTATCCAAGAAGGTCTTGTAGGTCAAACGACGCTTTTCATGGCGTTTTTTAGGCCAAGGATCTGAAAAGTTCAGATACAAACGATCAATCTCACCGTCTTCAAAGTAGTCAGTCAAGTCAGAACCATCTACCCACAAAAGCTTGATGTTAGGCACTCCAACTTCAAGCACCTTGTCCAAAGCATAGCTCAAAACAGACTTTTGAATATCAATCCCGATATAGTTGATGTTAGGGTTTTGTTTAGCCATACCTGAAACAAAGGCACCCTTTCCACTTCCTACTTCCACATGAATAGGATTATCATTTCCAAACAAGTCCCGCCATTTTCCCTTTGCTTCCAAGGGATTGAGGACCACATACTGGGGATTTGCCTCTAGTAATTCTGTCGCCCCTTTACGATTTCTAACTCTCATCTTCTCTTTCCATACTTGTCTCGGAAGTGACGCAAGCCATGGATCTCCCGATTGACATTTTCTAAATCTTGGTTCATATAATACTTGGAAATCTGGCTCAAATAAGACAATTGACCGTACCAATACAATTTATTTAATACCGTTTGATTGTACTTGTAACCGTAGTAGGTCAACCATTCCTTCCACTGATGTTCTGGAATATAATGGCAGAGCATATGGGCCACATCAAACATGCGATCGGTCAAGCGAACCGAATCCCAATCTACCAAATAAATCAAGCCACTATCTGTCTCAATCCAATTACTATGTCGTACATCTCCATGGACAATGGTCGCATGGTCCTCTCTAAATCCTGGAATAGTCTGACGTAAATCAGCCATCACTTCACTGATAAAATGATTTTTACGCAAAGCATCTGGAGCCGTTTCTTGCCAAGACTGGAGTAAATCTACAGGTGTTTCCATGGCATAGCCCAAACGACTCAACTGTGTCATCAAAGGACGTGAGCGATGAAGACGGGTTAAAATATTGACGATTTGTTTACGATTCATATCATAGGGGGTCAATATCTTGCCTGTCAACCATTCTTGAGCACACATATCACGCCCATCTGCCAAACGGCGACTCCATAATAATTGTGGAGCAATTTGTTCTCTAGCTAGACCAGGTAGGATTGGAGAGGTGTTCATTTTTACAAAGATACGCTTCCCATCAGGATAGCTACCCATATAAGCCTTGCCACTTTTCCCAGGTATGGGAGTCAGTGTTAGCTCATTATCACCCAAATCCATTTCTTTCCTCCGTATAAAGTTTCCTTACTATTCTACTAGTTTTTGGCCTATTCGTCAACCGCTCCACACCCGATTCTCAAAGAAAAGCCTCTGGATTGACTTGGGTATCATTGTAGAAAGAAAAGGCAAGCTCTTTCTTCTGCTTACCTTTTCATAATTTTTATAAATAATATAAGAGTGGCAAACTGTTGTAAAACATGTGGACTAGAGTAGAAACCCATAAGTTTTGGCTCTTTTTATAAGCAAAGCCCAGCAACAAGCCCCCAAGTATATAAAAAATAAACGAAAGGACATTAGAAGGTCCATGCATGAAAGAAAAGAGAGAGGAAGTTAGCACAAGCCCTAACCAAGAATTGTCAAAAACCGCACCTTGAAGAAGTCCTCTGAAAATGAGTTCCTCCTGGATTGGTCCAAAAACTGAGGTAGTCAAAATCAAAGACAGAGAAATTCCTCTGCTGAGTTCCGCCAAGTGTTGAACCCCTGAGCCAGAAGAAACAGCGAAGAAATGAATATAAACCAGCGTCTCAAGTACACTTAGAAGAAAGATTGCAGTGAAAAGCAAAAGTTGTTTCCTGCTTAACATCCCAAAAGAAATCATTTCAAACTTTCTAGCATAAACAACACTCAGCGAGGTTACTAGAAGACTTACAATAATCAATTCAGATTCATTTTGAAAAAAATCCCCATGGTTAATCGTATAAGGAACTGTAATAACGATTATTAGTACTAAAAATCCAAAGCATAAGGCATGAAATTTATCAAAAAACTCCATAAAATTATCCTCCTCAACAAACAGACTTCCCTACACGTCATCCTTTAGCTCTAACCTTTCCCAACACAAACCATTTTATACTCGTCAACGTCGCCTTGGATTATATATGTGACTGACTTCGTCAGTTTCATCTACAACCTCAAAACCATGTTTTGAGCTGACTTCGTCAGTTCTATCCACAACCTCAAAATACTGT
Organism: Streptococcus mitis; assembly: GCF_047462815.1. Classification (GTDB taxonomy): domain Bacteria; phylum Bacillota; class Bacilli; order Lactobacillales; family Streptococcaceae; genus Streptococcus; species Streptococcus mitis_DO. The sequence goes on along the minus strand of NZ_JASHFB010000003.1, from coordinate 130,114 downwards.
TTTGGGTAACCTGCGGCTAGTTTCCTAGTTTGCTCTTTGATTTTCATTGAATATAAGTTAAGAGTGGCAAACTGTTGTAAAACATGTGGACTAGAGTAGAAACCCATAGGTTTTGGCTCTTTTTATAAGCAAAGCCCAGTAACAAGCCCCCAAGTAGATAATAGAAAAACGAAGGCACATCATAAGGTTCATGCATAAAAGAAAAGAGAGAGGAAGTCAACACAAGTCCTAACCAAGAATTGTCAAAAAATGCACCTTGAAGAAGTCCTCTGAACATGAGTTCCTCCTGAATTGGTCCCAAAATTGTGACACTGACAATAAAGGAAAACGAAAGTCCCTTACTCGTTTCCTCAAGGTGTTGAGCCGAAGCACCAGAAGCAACTGAGAAAAAGGCATGATAACCTATATTTACCAGCACAGTGAGAAGAAAGATTCCAATGAACAGCATGAGTTGTTTCTTGCTTAACATCCCAAAAGAAATCATGTCAAACCATTTCGCATAGCCAAAACTAAGGAAAAGCAAGAGACTCTTTATAATAATGAATGTGTACTGGTGTTGAAAATAATCTCCTTGATTAATGGAATAACCCGCTGCACCAACGATTGCAAAGACTAAAAATCCCAAAAACAAGGCATGACATTTATTGAAAATGGCCATAAAACTATCCTCCTCAACAAACTCCCCTACAACTCATCCTTTAACTCTAGCCTTTCCAAAACAAACCATTTGAGTAACCAAAATCCGACCACATAGCCAGCTCCTAAGAAGATAGCCATTAAAGATAGCATGGGATTTAGGAAATAAAAGGCCACAACAGATACAAAGGTTAGCACAAAAACATTAAAGGCAATAGTGTCAGAAGCCAAGACTAGAATATAGGGCGTCAACCAATCTAAGGTTTTTGAATCTAGGAAAAATAAGTGTTTATACATGATGACCTCCTCTATGGCTGAAAAGCAAGCCTTTTGTTTTTTTACCCCAAGACTCTATTTAGAAAAGTGAGCAAAAATGGTAAGTTTGCAATGATATTATTAACAATATGAATCGAATAAGAAGGATAGATACTCTTCGTATAACGTGTTAGACAGGCAAATAGACAGCCCACTGCCGTATAGACAAAAATATCTGCGAGACTTGGCAAGCTAGAAAAGTGGGGCAAGGCAAATAAGAATGACGGAAAGAGAAGATCCAGCCCCCATCTCGAATCCTTAAAGAAGGCATGTTGAAGCAGTCCTCTACATACCAATTCTTCCATCAGAGGCCCTAGTACGATTAAGGTTAGGTAAACACCAAACTCCGCAAAATTTGTCTCACTATAGGCAATAAACAAATTCCACCCTTCATTAGTTCCCTGGACGTGTTTAGCTGTCAGATAGTTAAAGCAGATAAGTACAACAGCGGCTAACACCGTCAGAACAGAATAGCTCAACCACTTTTTCCTAGGGATGCGAAAGAGATAAGCATGGCCCGACCTAACCAAAATCCAAACCATCAAGCCGATAAAGAGAAGACTGATGATGTTTCGAATCCAGATAATATTTCCTACCCAAGACGAGAACTCCCAATAATCGCTCCAAAATTGGGTTGTCCAAGACAGTCCGAAAAACAGAAACAAATAAGAAAGAATGGCACTCGTTTTGAAAAGAATAGAGTGTCTTTTCATAGAAATCCTCCCCACTATCTACAAGACAGGATGGCCCCCTCCTGTCAGGCTCTATTACTGCAAGATTAAGAAGACAGCTTGTTCTTTTTAAGGCTAACCTGACTACTAGATAATAGATACATTAAGGCATTAAAGACAATGAAAATATGTCCATAGAATAAAATCAACCTCGCATCCAAACCAAGATAAAGTTTGACCATCAAAAAGATGAGCAAAAGAATTTGAAACCATAAGGTTTTTCCAAAAATAAATTTAAAGCGGTTTCGAATGTCTACTTCCTTGATTTTTACCGCCACCCCTTTATTAGCAAGAAGGAAAATGCCTGCTTCAAATAATCCACTGTAGAGAACAATCCACCCAATAGATACGATAGAGATTTGTAAAAATGTCCCTAAAAGAATATTCAACATACTACTCACGAAAATAACAAGAAATAATCTGTATTTCATATTAAATACCTCCATTCATTTATTTCACGAACTTTTTAATAGAGCTTTCTACTCAAATACCCTGATAAAAGAGGAAAGGAAGCTACTTTTTATAATACTTCAAGCCCCAAATGAGCAGAAGCATGATAAGCAAGCAGAGAATAGCACCAATGTAGGCAATTAATTGTTGATAGAATTCTCCAGCTGTGATACCTCTATACAAACAAATGATAGACATAAAGCCTGTCAAACCGATATACATAAGTTGATTGGTTCTAGGACTAACCAAATCATCATCTTCAAACTCTCTTATCCTCATTTCCCTAGTGAGGTAAACAGTGACCAAAATGGAAGCCAAGTTAATAACCACTAAAAGAAATTGGAAAACCAATGAAAAATTTAAAAACTGACGAGATAGAAATAGATAAGTTGAGACAAGCAAGGGCAACTGACCTAGGAACAATCTTGTAAGAAAGATGTTCCGTTTTTTAGCAAGAAAAGTTTTCATTTCTTTGCTCCTTTCTTTTTCATTAAAGCAAAATAAATCATAAATGCAGTCACGTAGGCTATGGTATAAAATAGATGATACCAAGCACTCTCCCTAAGCGGATACAGAAAGATGGACATGATTAGATACAAGATGAAAATGACAAGTATTTTTTTCTTCATAAGATTTCCTCCTAAATGTATGCTTTATCTTAGTTGAGCTACAACCTTTACACTGCTAGTATAGCACTCATTTTGACCTTGGATCACTGAAATCATAAATGGTCATCGAAACATCTTGAATTGTAAAAAATTTAAAAAGCAAGCATGGAAAACATACTTGCCCTTTACACCGTATTGATACCAACTTAATTTGTAGATTTTTTATCCTGCTATCACATATCATTTTGACAGGCGAAACAATATTAAAGAAACTCCACTGTAGATTAAACTAGCGATAAAAAATCTTTTCATCTAATTAGATCTATCTTTATTCTTCTTTGGAGATTTTAAAAATTTTTCCCTAATTAAAGAAGTAATAAAAGAAACAAACATACTAACAACAAAACCAATAAGAAAACTTTTGAAATCCATAATTACCTCCAAGTACAGCTTCCCTACTTACAGGTTCAAGCCTTTAAGCAACCATAATCGCCAATTGTAACATTGTTTTTGCATTCACGAGGAATACCTCTTTTTACTTTCGTCCTATTACAACCTTAATAAGGTTAGTATACTACTATTTTTTAAAATTTTCCATCCAAATCACGAATGGTCATCAAAACATCTTTAATTGTTAAAAAATTTAAAAGCAAGCATGAAAAACATACTTGCCCTAGGAGAATTTAACAACGTAAAGACCTAAAATCGAAAACTATTCACCCTCACTTTCGTCTGTTCTGATAGATTCTCATGATTGCAACAAGGATACAGGCTGTCCCACTTGCCAAAGCGATAAGGGTAATGATAATGTTGAGGATTTCAGGCGTACTCCCTATTCTGTTTATAAGACGGAGTAGGGATATAACTGTCAACTGAATCAGGAGTATTGATTCTACTCTTACCATTGAAGTAAGTCTGTTCTCAACCGCATATAAGAATGATGGTAACATAACACAGGCTATAGCAATCACAAACAGATTGCTCCCCGTTTCTTCTCCCTTGTTCACCACGGAAATCATGAGAAGATTCGATGCTATGATCAACGTAGAACAGATGATAAAATAGGATTTCTTATTCATTTATGATACCTCGCATACTATAGTATTTTAATTGATGACTTTAGGCAGTACTTCTTTCCACAAATCTTCTAATCATCAACTGATATCGAGTGAATCGTTAAAACCTGACGAAAGATTTGATTTTGACAGGTGGTATTTAGACTGGTATTAGGATGGCTTTCCACAATTTTCATGACGGTATAGAGACCAACTCCTCTCTCCTCCCCTTTAGAACTGGCTCCAAAGGAGAAAATCTCAGAAATGTCTATACCCTCTTCTTTAATGGAATTTTCAATGATAAAGGTCTCCTGTGCTCCATTTTTTAAAAAAGCAATTGAAACATGAGGTTGACTGGCCTCTGCACTGGCTTCAATAGCATTGTCACAAAGGATAGACACAATAGTCAGAAAATCAAGCAGGCTCATCCCCTCTACCTGAATCTCCTCAGGAACTTCGACATTAAAGACAATGTTCTTATCTCTAGCTTTTAGAAATTTCCCTGCTAGTAGACTTTTGAGGGCTTTATCACGAATATTCACCAATCGACCAAGGTCATATTTATTGTCCTGCAATTTTTCACTAGAATCCTTTAAGACCGAATCGTAGACCTCTTTTATCTGCTCCATATCCTCCTCTTCAATGCCCAGACGTAAACTGGTCAAGAGGTTGGTGTAGTCATGGCGAAAACTCCGTACTTCCTTGTAAAGTTCCTCTATATGCCGACTATAGCGTTCCATATCTCTGTAGCGCAAGGCCTGCTCTTGGTCCAGTCTCTCATGGAGTTTGTACTTCAAATAGGTATCCAGCTTCTTGATAACCCCCATAAAAAAGAGTAGGTAAAACACTAGAATCAGATGGCGAACAGTCGTTGATTGAATACCTTGTACATTTTCAAAATAAGACAGACTTTGCATCACTAGATAGTAAGCCCCCATTATCCAGTTAATCTTAGTCAGAGACTGTTGAAAACCTTTATCGAGAATCTCCCTCCTCAAACTAGTAAAATCATAGTCTAACCATTTCAAAAAGGCTAGAGAAATAAAGCAAATGAAAATTTTTATACATAACCAAATAAAAGAGCGGTCATCATACACATGCTCTTGCCCCAAAAATGGAAGCACAAAATAGGAGACTACCCTGAAAAAAAGATTCACCAACATCATTGGAAAGAGACCATAAAAGAAGAGTAGTTTTTTAGGAAGCCCTCTTAACAATAAGAAAGATAAACCAATGCCGTACAAGGGTTCCATAAAATAAGATAGGTAAGTATTTCCTACTATATAGCTAATCGTTACAAAAACAACTGCTAAAAGTAGCTTAAAAAGAAAGGACTTAAAAACTCTCTCCAGAGTTAGAACAATTCCATCCACCTTAAAAAATATAAACAATTCCAATCCAGATATCAAAAACACATATACTATCTTCCAAACTAATTCCATTCCAGCACCTCACTTAGTGTAAGTTATTGATAGCTTCAGACACTTCCCTGACCTTATAACGCGCTATCATACAGCTTCCACCATTGGGAAAGTAAAGAAGTTTTTCTTTCTTATCCAAACGAACCACATTGGCAGGATTGATGAGAAAAGAGCGGTGGCACTGCAAGAGACGAGGTTCCTGCTTGAAAACCTCCTCTAAACTCGCTGTAAATTCCAGCCTGTCCGTCTTAGTATAGAGAATAACACGATGGGCTCTGGGCGATGTTTCGAGATAGTAGACCTCTTTAAAAGGATACTGGAATTGGGCAAATTTTGATTTAAAGTAAAAGCAATCTTCCGCCAGACTCTTACTATCTTGACTATTGGCATAGAGGAGGGCTGTCTCGATCCGAGATTCAAACTCCTCTGCCGACAAGGCCTTATCAATGTAGTCCAAAGCTGACACTTGGTAGCGAAAGGACAAGGGCATAAACTCCGAGTGAGTCGTCACAAAGACGATGAGAGCATAGGGGTCTCGATCCCGAATCTTTCTAGCCACTTCCAGACCCCTCATCTCCTCATTTCGAATCTCAATATCCAAAAAGAATAGCTGATGCACCCCCTTCTCATGCACCTCTGCCAGCAGCTGGTCTGGCTTACCAAAGACCTCAAAAGAACTGGGAGTGATATGATGTTCTTTCAAGAGTTTCTCAATCGTCGTTTCAATCCTAGTCTGTTGGGAAAAATCATCTTCTAAAACAAATATTCTCATCTTTTTACTCTCCTTGTTTCGATTTCTTCCTAAAAAGAGAATAGCAAAAATACTATGATACAAGCCCACCAAATCCTAAACAGGCCTTCAAGGCTCCTGAATGGTATCTTATTCCTCAAATAAGCATGATAATCTTACAACTATTTTATCATAAAATCTTAACAGTACCATTCAGGAAATTTCAAGTACAATTAAAGATTTGAATAAAAAAAAAGAGTTAAAAGTGATAGACTATGATTATAGAAAGACTATGTTTGCAATAACTTTAAAAATCATCAAAAAAGGAGGGGTGCATATGATTTATTCACATCCACCATGATTAACACCCTATACATATACTCTATTGCAATTGACGTAAATATAACAAGGAGAAAATTATGGCCAAGTCAAATAAAACAAAACAATTAACATCAATCGAACTTTCTCATATAAATGGCGGTAATATTCCATATGGATGGTATTCTCCGTTTCATATGATTAGCGATAATGTACTATGTAGAAATGGATATTCATATAATAAAGCTAATCTTGATAATGGTAAATGTATCATTGATTGGGGCAACATAGTTGGCAATGTTGCTAATAATATAGGTGCCTCACTAGGAGATTTACACAATCCCTTACCTTAAAATATAAATTATATAGGAGGTCACGTAAATGACAAATCCCATCAAAACAGCTCAGACTTTGATTACTGACTTAAACAAAGCCTATCAAGCATGCAAACAGGCAACCGCTGACGACGTCCGCTTTCAGGAGCAATTAGACTCTATTCTTGGTTTTCTAGCCAAGGCTGAGACAGTGGATAATCGAGTCTTGATTGAACTGGAAAAATTTTACCAGACTTCCAGTCTTCTCATGGGACTCAGCGCTCTTGATCCAGACGCTCCTACTCGCGCCGCTTGGCGTGCCTATGACCGTTTCCACTTTGACCAAGTCAAGACCAAGTTAAGTCTTTACGGTCCAACTATTCTCTTGTAGAAAATAAAAGAAGCTGAGACAGATTGAACTCAACTTCTTTTTTGTGTCATATAAGCAATGTTAGTCCTGCATCTGACGTTTCACCTGATAAGGCAGGTACAAGACTTGTAAAACCAAACCTGCACCCAGCAAGGCTAGAAGGGCTAGTTTTTCTTGGAAGGTAATCAACCCGACAACTAATTCCACAAGTAAAACAAAACTGGTCAATCCTCGGACTACAGCCTGTAAGCCTTTTTCCTTTTGCCCCTTGTCCAGTGGAAAGAGTTGGGTCAAATACTGGTAGTCAAAGGCATGATAGAGGGCCAGCAATTGGAAGAGCAAGAGGTAGTTAAAGAGAACTACCACTGCTGTCGCAATCCAAGCCTGCTCGATAAAGACCTGCGCCAGTATGGAAAGTAGGAGCAGACGGAGACTGAGCGCAAAGAGGTCTCCATTTCGCAGATAAGAACGCAGATAGAGATTTTGCCAAATCTTTCCAGGCACCTTCTGAACAGCCTTTAGGATAAAGTCCAGATAGGCACGACGCTTGACGCTGTTTGAAATTCCCTTTACCTGCGTAAAGAGGGCAAAGAAACGAAGCAAGACTTGCTTACGCTTGCTTTCTTGGGCAATGACATAGTCCCAGTTCAGTCCAGTTTCAGTGAAAAATTTGCTGGCCTTTTGACGAAAGAGGAAATATTTACCTACTCCCAATAAAAGCACATAGATCAGAAAAACAGGCAAGCCATAACCCATTGCTAAAAATAAGGGCGCAAATAACAGCAAGAAAAGGGTCTGGACAAAGAGCCAAAAGACTAGGGAAATGCTAGTCTGACGCTTGAGGTGAAGCTTAATTTCCTCTTCTCCAACTAAGAGAAAGAGCTTGTCTGGAGCCTCCATATAGGTGGCAATTCCTCCCCAAAGCAACAGTAAAACAGACGTAATTCCTACAAATAAAAGGATAGGCCAATGATTTTCAGGAAAATCTTGTAAGAGTTGACTGTACTGGTAGGCTAAAAACCCCAGCAAGACAAGCAGGAACAAGACAAAGTGGTCATTGAGAACATAGCGCAGATAACCGACACACTCCTTACGAAAAACCTGCTTTCTCTTTAAAAACAAGTCTTTCATAGCTCCTCCTCTTTGGTCAGAGCCAAGTAAATATCATTCAAACTAGCCTCAGGCATGTCAAAGGCTTCGCGCAGTTGCAGGAGATTTCCCTTAGCACGCACTTCTCCCTTGTGAAGAATGACAAAGGCATCACACATCTTCTCAGCCGAATCCAGCACGTGAGTACTCATGAGAATAGACTTGCCCTTTTGCTTTTCCACTTCCAAAAGCTGAATCAAGTCTGCAATAGCTAGCGGATCAAGACCAAGGAAAGGCTCATCCACGATAAAGAGACTCGGATCCACCACAAAAGCACAGATAATCATGACTTTCTGCTTCATCCCTTTTGAAAAATGAACAGGGAACCAATCTAATTTCTGGTCCAGACGGAACATTTTTAACAAAGGTTCCACTCGATCAAAAGCCACTTTCTGGTCAATACCATAAGCCATAGCAACCGTTTCGATATGCTCTCTGAGAGTCAATTCCTCATACAGGCTGGGCGTTTCTGGAATGTAGCCAATTTGCTTGCGATAACTTGTCGCATCTTCTTGCAGGGTCAGGCCATTGATATTGATGGAGCCACTATAAGGTGTCAACAGACCGATAATCTCATTGATAGTCGTCGATTTACCAGCACCATTGAGACCAATCAAACCAACCAACTGCCCACTTTCAACAGTAAAAGACACATCTTTCAAGACAGGGACATGGACATAGCCACCTGTCAAGTTTTTAATTTCTAACATATTTTCTCCAAATCTGGTATAATGTAGCTATATTATATCAAAATTCAATACAGTAGAGGTAGATTTTATGTCAGATTGCATTTTTTGTAAAATCATCGCAGGGGAAATTCCTGCTTCAAAAGTATATGAAGATGAGCAGGTTCTTGCCTTTCTTGATATCTCTCAAGTGACACCAGGACATACCTTGATCGTGCCCAAAGAACACTATCGCAATCTTTTGGAAATGGACGCTACGAGCGCCAGCCAACTCTTTGCCCAAGTGCCAACAGTAGCTCAAAAAGTCATGAAAGCTACCAAAGCTGCTGGTATGAATATCATTGCCAACTGTGAAGAAATCGCAGGGCAAACAGTCTTTCATACCCACGTTCACCTCGTACCTCGCTACAGTTCAGACGATGACCTCAAGATTGATTTTATCGCCCACGAACCAGACTTTGACAAACTTGCTCAAGTCGCTGAAACTATCAAAAACGCCTAAGGAGTTGCTATGAAATTAACTAATCTACTGCTATTTGCAGGAGCTGCAGCCGGAAGTTATCTGGTCACAAAAAATCGCCAAACCATTACAAATGAAGTCTTAAATACTACTGACCGCGTTCAAGCTATCAAGGACGATGTGGATATTATCCAAAACAGCCTGCAAATTATCGACCAGCAAAAAGAACTCATCAAGGAATACCAAGAAGACCTGACTTACAAGTTTAAGGTCTTGGAAAAAGATATCCAGACTAGACTAGCTGTGATTAAAGAAACACAGGAAATCGAAGATAAGTAAAAAGAGCTACTCGGCTCTTTTTTAAAATGTAAACAAGTTATATCCCATCAACTATACACCATAATTTAGGCAACTCATTCACCATTTCACAACTAAATCGAAGTCTTTCCGCCGTAATGAAAACACCTGAAACAGTTTGGTTTCAGGTTTCCGGAAACTTTGAGACCTAAGTTCAAAGTTTAGGTATGGAACTTCGAAGAAGGTCGCTACCGTCCGTCATTACTTAAGGAAAGTCTTAAAAAATCTATAAAGCAAAAAGAGCCCGACGGCTCTTTTTACTTTATTCTCCATCAAAGGCATCTTTAATATGGTCAAAGAAACCTTTTTTCTTTGGATTGACTTTTAAATCACCAGCAGCTGCGAATTCTTTAAGCGCTGCTTTTTGGCGGTCATTCAAGCCTGTCGGTGTTACGACATTGACAGTAACGTATTGGTCACCAACTGCACCGCCACGAAGGCTCGGAGCTCCTTTTCCACGTAGACGGAATTTCTTACCAGTCTGAGTACCCTCTGGAATAACCAATTCAACATCACCGTGAACAGTTGGAATATCTACTGTGTCACCAAGAGCTGCTTGGACAAAGTTGAGGTTGAGATTGTAGAAGATAGTCGTTCCTTCACGTTCAAACTTGTCGCTGGCTTCCACAGAAACCACTACATACAAGTCACCGTAAGGTCCACCGTTAAATCCAGCTTCACCTTGACCAGCTAGGCGAATTTGTTGACCTGTTTCCACACCAGCAGGGATTTTTACATGTACACTATGAGCTTGTTTTTCATGACCTGTTCCGTGACAAGTGGTACATGGATCCTTGATTTCTTTTCCACGACCGTGACAGACATCACAGGTTACTTGGCGACGCATCATACCAAGCGGAGTTTGTGTATCAACGTTAATGACACCAGCGCCATGACAGCGTCCACAAGTGACTGGACTTGTTCCTGGCTTAGCACCTGAGCCATTACATGTACGACAGCTTGCTTCACGATTGTACTTAACCTCTTTTTCAGCTCCAAAAATAGCTTCTTCAAAGGTCAAATTCACACGGTATTGGAGGTCATCCCCCTGACGAGGAGCATTTGGATTGCGCGAAGCACCGCCTCCGCCGAAGAAACTTGAGAAAATATCCTCAAAACCACCGAAGCCTCCTGCCCCATCGAAACCGCCGAAACCACCAGCTCCACCAAAACCACCGTTGGCTCCAGCAGCACCGTATTGGTCATAGGCAGCACGTTTTTGGTCGTCACTCAAAGTCTCATAGGCTTCCTGAACTTCCTTGTACTTTTCCTCAGCACCAGGCTCCTTGTTGATATCTGGGTGATATTTTTTGGAAAGTTTACGATAAGCCTTTTTGATTTCGTCTGCCGAAGCGTTTTTTGACACCCCCAGACGATCATAAAATTCAGTATTGTTCATACAAGATACCAAGACCGTAAAATTCGACTGAAAAATAGGAAATCTGACGCTGAAGCGATGCTCCTAGGCAGATTTATCTTTTTTCCGAGAATTTAGGTCGGGTTCAATTCCTTTCTTTTATATTGAGTAAGAAATTTGGGAACCCGTGTTCAATTCCCTGAACACCTTTGTTCCTTTCTGTTATTGTTGCGGAACGAAACCACCATTTAGGTCGGGTTCAATTCCTTTCTTTCAAATTAAGTAAGAAACTTTGGAACCCGTGTTCAGTTACGAACACTCTTTGTTCCTTTCTATAATTTTCATGTAAATATTTAGAGGGTATTTTCTATACTCTGTTTCACTTCATCAAACTCTTTGTCCGATAGAGTAAAAATCAAATCCTCTTCTGAATATTCATTCTGTTCTTTAAAATAGTTGTCCGTATTCTCTGCCAACCCTAAACCGAAAATCACTTTTCTTGCAAACTCTTGATGTGCAAAACCGATAGCCGTAATGATTTGTTTATCTTGGACAAGAACTTTCGGTTGGAAATTCTCACGTGGAAGAAATTCAAAATAGTCAAAGAAGTTTTGCCAAATTCCACCTGTAAATTTCGTGTCGTTCAACAAGCCTGCTTTCGCCAATAAAAGGGGCGCTGAAGAAATGGCTGCAATTAGGATATCTTGCTCATTAAGACTTCTCAAAAACGAGATCAATTTCTCATCTTGTAGAGTAGGACCTATATTTACCATTCCTGGCAAAATCACACAAGAATAATCTTCTATACGGATCTGATTCAATGTTTTCGTCGGTTGACAGGACAAACCATCCTCAGAGACCACCATCGAATTCTCAGAAGCTACATAATCAATCGTAATATCAAAAGACAGAGCTAAAGCACTTGTTAAAGTGGTTATCTCATAAAGAGAAAAATTAGGATAAATGACACAAAGTACTTTTTTCATACGCAACATCCTCTATTTTATCGAAAAACAGAGGCTGGGTTGCAACCTCTGGATTTCTTCCTATCATTACGACGTTCAAAAATAAAGTCGATTATACTTTGTTTTTGAACTAGTAAGGCGTTTAGGCAAGTCGCCATAGCGATTGCCGTAGAATGACAATCACTTTAGTGATTAGTCATTCTTAACGAGTTAGGCTTAACTGAGTTTCGGCTAAAAACTTCGGAAAAAAGATAAGCCATCTTTTGTGCATCGCACAAGGCGATGGCTTCCTATTTTTCTTTCGTTTTCTTAACGCCTCAACATCTTATTTTTCAGTAAACTCTCCGTCCACGACGTCATCGCCTGCGTTTCCTGTTGCTTGTGCACCTTCTGCTCCTGCTTGAGCTTGTTGGGCTGCTGCGGCTTGTTCGTAGAGTTTAACAGCAAGACCTTGAGCTTTTTCGTTCAACGCTTCAAGTTTTGCTTTCATGTCGTCCAAGTTGTTGTCTTCTTGCGCTTTCTTAAGATCATCAAGGGCAGCTTGGGCAGCGTCACGTTCTGCGTCGAAGCCTTTGCCTTCAGTTTCCTTGATTGTCTTTTCAGTCGCAAAGATCGCTTGGTCAACTTCGTTACGAAGGTCAACTTCTTCTTTACGTTTCTTATCTGCTTCAGCATTAGCTTCTGCATCTTTCATCATGCGGTCAATTTCTTCATCAGTCAAACCTGAGTTAGATTGGATCACAATAGTTTGTTCTTTTTGAGTTCCAAGATCTTTGGCCTTAACAGACACGATACCGTTCTTGTCGATGTCAAATGTTACTTCGATTTGAGGAATTCCACGAGGTGCAGCTGGAATATCTGTCAATTGGAAGCGTCCAAGAGTCTTGTTATCTGCTGCCATTGGGCGTTCACCTTGAAGAACGTGGATATCAACGGCTGGTTGGTTGTCTGCCGCAGTTGAGAAGACTTGTGATTTAGATGTTGGAATAGTTGTGTTGCGGTCGATGAGTTTTGTGAAGACACCACCCATTGTTTCGATACCAAGTGACAATGGTGTTACGTCAAGAAGGACTACGTCTTTGACATCACCAGTAATCACACCACCTTGGATAGCCGCACCCATAGCAACTACTTCGTCAGGGTTCACTGATTTGTTTGGTTCTTTACCAGTTTCAGCCTTAACAGCTTCTACAACGGCTGGGATACGAGTTGAACCACCAACAAGGATAACTTCGTCGATTTCTGACAAGCTCAAACCTGCATCTGAAAGGGCTTGACGAACTGGAACTTTTGTACGTTCTACAAGGTCACGAGTCAAATCATCAAATTTCGCACGAGTCAAGGTCATTTCCAAGTGAAGAGGTCCAGCCTCACCAGCAGTGATAAATGGCAAGCTGATTTGAGTTGAAGTTACACCAGAAAGGTCTTTCTTCGCTTTTTCAGCTGCATCTTTCAAACGTTGCATTGCCATCTTGTCAGTAGACAAGTCAATACCGTTTTCTTTCTTGAATTCAGCAACCAAGTGGTCGATGATTTTTTGGTCAAAGTCGTCACCACCAAGTTTGTTGTCCCCTGCAGTTGACAATACATCGAAGACACCGTCACCCAATTCAAGGATAGATACGTCGAATGTACCACCACCAAGGTCAAATACCAAGATTTTTTCTTCTTTGTCAGTCTTGTCCAAACCGTAAGCAAGAGCGGCTGCAGTTGGTTCGTTGACAATACGTTCTACTTCAAGACCAGCGATTTTACCAGCGTCTTTTGTTGCTTGACGTTGAGCGTCGTTAAAGTAAGCTGGAACTGTGATAACTGCTTTAGTTACCTTTTCGCCAAGGTAGTCTTCAGCATAACCTTTCAAGTATTGAAGAATCATAGCTGAGATTTCTTGTGGAGTGTATTCTTTTCCGTTAGCAGAAACTTTTTCAGAAGTTCCCATTTTAGATTTGATAGAGATGACTGTATCTGGGTTTGTAACTGCTTGACGTTTTGCAGCATCACCAACGATGATTTCGCCGTTTTTGAATGATACTACAGATGGAGTTGTGCGGTTTCCTTCTGGGTTTGCGATGATTTTGCTTTCAGTTCCTTCAAGAACTGCAACTGCTGAGTTTGTTGTACCTAAGTCAATACCGATAATTTTAGACATGTGTTTTTCTCCTTGTTAGTTAATTTTCTATTTTTCTTTTTGATACTCTTCTTAAGTGGCGGCGCCGTCAGAGCTTGACTTCGTCAATCTCTTTGACTAAACTTTGAGCCTAAGGTCTCAAAGTTTGCGCAAATAGCGCCACGGCGAAGAGTATCGCCTTTGGTTCGCTTCGCTCACTATTGCAAAGCCAAACATATTTTATCTTTCTTCATAGTTTAGTGTCGTTTCGGACAAGTTTTCTATTATGTAAATTACGACACGAGGAGTCGAAATCGATTTTATTTCGACAACGACTTGCTTTAGCTACCGTCAGAATTGCCTAATCGAACACGCCCTAAGCTCTGGGTAAAAAAGATAAATTTCCTTGTGTTCATCGAACACTTCGTCAATCTCCTATTTTTACTGTGAGCTTTTTACGGGCTTTGTATCTTAATTGTACACCACTACCATTGCTGGGCGTAGGATGCGGTCATGGAGTTTGTAGCCTTTTTGGAAAACTTGGGCGATGGTATCTGCTGGGTGTTCATCGTCTGCTGGGAGAGTTTGGATGGCCATGTGATAGTTATGGTCAAATTCACCGTCAGCTGCGATTTCTTCGATTCCTTCTTCTTTCAAAGCGTGAATCAAGCTTTCTTGCACCATCTCCAATCCTTTTTTGACGTCGTCTGTCAAACCTTCAACTGCGAGTGCACGCTCAAGGTTGTCCAAAGAAGGGAGAATCGCTTTTGCCAAGTCTTGGCTACGATAACGTTGCAAGTTTTGACGCTCTTCATTGGCACGACGTTGGATATTTTGCATTTCCGCATGAGCGCGAAGGTATTTATTTTCGAACTCATCTGCACGTTCATTTGCCAAGTCCAATTCAGACTTCTCAGGAGTTGTTTCTTCAGCTGTTTCCACAATTTCCTCTTCTTGAACTTCTTCTACTTCTTCATTTTTTATATCTTGGGCCATTTTCGCCTCCTTTAATGATTTCAATCTTAATGTACTTCGTAATGATTACTGCTGAGGTAGCGGTAAAAATCTGTCAACTTCATGGTCAAAACACGATTGACCACATTGACTTGGTTGATTAGCTGTTGGTAATCCAGATTGACTGGACCGATAATGGCTAGAATTCCAACTCCTCGATAAGGAATGAGGAACTTGCTACTAATCACCGCTAGGTCTGCTAGACAGGACTCTTGACTGTCCGCAACACGGACATTTTGCATCTGATCTTCACGCAACCCCTCACGAATCTCCAAGGCCACCTTTTGCGGTTGGTCAAAGAACTGATAGGTCGCCAGATGGGCAAAATTCAAGAGATTGACCTTGCCCGCCACCACAATATTTTCGTTGAACATTTCCTTAAAGATATGTTCAAAGAGATCAATGACATTGTCCGTTGTTGTAAAGTAACGCTGGATAATCTGCGGAATCTCCGTCCGAATCTTGTAGTGAATATCTAGAACGGTGTGCCCGAGGAAACGTTCCTGAATGATGCTCTTCAGTTTCAGCAAATCCTCCTGCAAGAAGTTCCTTGGAATCAGAAACTGACTGGTAACCGTTCGAGACTCGTCTAGGGTGAATACTGCCAAGGCTGTATGTTGCCCCAAAACAACGATATCAAAGGCTGTCAACCGTTGCCTGCTGGGCTCAACATCCAGTGCTACTACCGTACAGCCACTCAAGCCTGTCAATAGATTAGCAGCTTCTTGCAGAATATCCTCCAATTTGAAGAATTCCTGATCAAAGGCTTTGACAATCTCATATACCTCATTTTCAGCCAATCGGTCAAAATCCAGTGAGTGTTTTACATAGTACTGAAAACCAGCAACACTTGGCATCCTACCACTTGAAGTATGAGCCTTCTCAAGCAAACCTTGCTTTTCTAAAGCCGCCATATCATTACGAATGGTTGCACTGCTAGAGTTAATGGACTCTTGCAAGGCTTTGGATCCGACAGGTTCGTGCGTTTTGGTAAAGATGTCAATAATCAGATTTAAAATATCCTGCTGACGCTCTGTAACCACCTCATCACTCCTCTCTGTCTGATCAATTAGCACTCGACACATTCAAGTGCTAAATCATGATTCTATTATACACCCTTAAAAGAGAATGTCAAGATAAAAACTCAAAAAATTAGCACTCTTTTATCAAGAGTGCTAAAAATCGGTCTGAAGACCGAGAAACTCACCTTCCATCTACTTGGTATTTCCTTTTAAGTCTGAAAAAACCATGGATTAAATAAGAAATCATTAAAGCATATAAAAGAAAAATAATAAAGAAAGACATAGAAAGTTCTTCTTTAAATAAACTCATACAAACAACAAAACCACCTAAGAAAGTAGCTGTACAGGAACGAAGTCTAGATCGCATAACTTCCCATCTGAGCCCCTTAGCCATATAGACTTGATCCTCTGAAAGCATATCAAAAGCCGGTTTACGAAGAATTGAACAAAAACCTGTTTCCATCAATTCCCAACCTCTATTTCTAAAATCTTGCAGTTCATGCTTATATTTTTTAAGAAATCTAGAATCATAGATACGGTAGATGACATCGTCTGGTTGACATTGGTCAAAATAGAACAAACCAAAACGACTCGTTCTATACCTCCAACCTTTCAAATGCATCTCATGTAAATATTCTTCTTCCTTGTCCAAATCAACAATAGTGAAAATCCGAAATTCTACTCTGCTATTCATTGTCTTACCCCAAAATTAGAAAACATGCCTGGCGTTATTTATTAGATAATTCTTTCCACTTTTGAAACAATATCCAAAAAATATAAGAAATCTGAATCGCATGGACTATCAATAAAACACCATCTATTATAACAATCAAAAACATTTCCCAACTGAAAGAACTACCTCCAGTGACAAACTTTGTGAAAACCGGTAGTAGAACTAAAAAGAGAAGCAAAATAGGAAGCATCCGCATTGTTAAAATCCGTTTGGCATAAAAAATCTTTATTTAAACTAAAATATTATAGCAAAATTTACGACAGTTTTTGAACGGCTGATGTAGATATTTTATACTTTCAAAATGTTTAAATGTGATTATTTATTTTTGAAAAATAGCTCACCAGCCCGACTGAAAGTGCTTATAGAATGATAATAAGTCGCCTGCCGAAAACAGCGAAAAATAGCGGTGTTATGCCGAGATAATCTGACGCGATGCGAAAATATATTGCATACTTATTTTCAACAATTTAGCAGAGTATTTTTATAAGTATGATATAATAGAAGTATAATTTGTTCTGATAGTTTATTTCATGGAGAAGTAGATTTTTAGAATGCGGAGGGTTCAATATGGTTGAGTTTATAAAGTCTAAGAAAGAAATGAGTGAGGAGGATATTAAAGCAAATTTCATCACTCCTGCTATTGTATCCAAAGGATGGAAAAATGGTGAACATATCGCTTACGAAGAATACTTCACTGATGGTCGAATTGAAGTTAGAGGAGATAAGGCTCGTCGTAAAGAAGGAAAAAAATCAGACTATTCACTGTATTACCAATTTGGAACTCTAATTGCAATTGTTGAGGCAAAGGATAATAAACACAGCGTTCGAGCAGGATTACAACAAGCTATTGAATATGGAGAGATTTTAGATGTTCCATTTGTTTATTCTTCGAATGGTGATGGCTTTATTGAACACGACCGTATCACGAGAGAAGAACGTGAGCTGGAGTTAGACGAATTCCCTACTCGTGAAGAATTATTTTCTCGTATGACGAAGGAAAAAGGATTGACGTACGAAATTACAGAAGCTATCTCAACTCCATACTATACAGACGCCTTCTCAATGAAAACGCCACGCTATTATCAGCAAATAGCTATCAACCGTACTATTGAAACAGTTGCCAGAGGACAAAAACGAGTAATGTTTGTGATGGCAACAGGAACGGGGAAAACGTTCATGGCTTTTCAAATTATTCATCGCCTTCGAAAAGCTGGTTTGGCTAAACGAGTTTTATTCTTAGCAGATAGAAACATCTTAGTAGACCAAACGATGGCTGAAGACTTTAGGCCATTCGAAAAGGTAATGACGAAAATTACACCAAAACTTTTGACTGCTCCTGAAAAATTAAATTCTTTTGAAATTTATCTAGGGCTTTATCAGCAACTAACTGGTGAAGATGGAACTGAAACACATTATCAAAAATTTGACAAAGACTTCTTTGATTTAATCGTAATTGATGAAGCGCACCGTGGTTCAGCTAAGGAAAACAGTAACTGGCGTAAGGTAATTGATTATTTCAGTTCTGCGACACAGATTGGGATGACCGCTACTCCTAAAGAAACCAAGAATGCTTCCAATACGGAATACTTTGGTGAGCCAATCTATACTTATAGTTTAAAACAGGGAATCGAGGATGGTTTTTTGGCTCCATATCGTGTTATGAGGGTTAATTTAGATGTGGATGTGGATGGTTATCGTCCAGAAACTGGAAAAGTTGATGCTAACGGACAATTAATAGAAGATAGGTACTACGGCAGGAAAGATTTTGACAAAACCATTGTCATTGATAATAGAACGCAAAGAGTTGCCAAGTTTGTTTCCGATTATATGAAGCAAAACAATGCACGATTTGATAAAACAATTGTTTTTTGTGTTGATATTGACCATGCCGAGCGAATGCGTGCTGCACTTGTAAAAGAGAATCTAGACTTAGTCCAAGAAGACTATCGTTATGTCATGCAAGTAACTGGTGACAACGCTGAAGGAAAAGCTCAACTGGATAACTTTATGGATGTCAATTCTAATTTTCCCGCTATTGTAACAACGTCTAAATTATTAACGACAGGAGTTAATGCTAAAACATGTCGTTTGATTGTTTTAGACTCTAATATCCAATCCATGACTGAATTTAAACAAATTATTGGTCGTGGCACACGTCTTTATCCTCAAAAAGGGAAAGATTTTTTTACGATTATTGATTTTCGAAATGTTACCAATTTGTTTGCTGACCCTGATTTTGATGGTGAGCCAGTGAAGGTGCTGGAAACAGGTGCGAAAACAGTCAGTGGTTCTACGCCCGGTTTCGTAGGTGAGGAAGGTGACCCAGTAGAAAAATATATCGTTACAGACAAGCAGGTTACCATTCTTAATTCTACTGTTCAAGTATTGGATGAAAACGGGAAACTGATTACCGAAAGCCTGACCGACTACACTCGGAAGAATATCTTAGGTAGCTACGCCACTTTGAACGATTTTATCACAGTTTGGCATACGGCGGATAAAAAGAAGCTTATCTTAGACGAACTTTATAAAAAAGGAGTTTATCTAGATGCTATTCGAGAGTCAGAGGGAATATCAGAACAAGAAATCGATGATTTTGATTTACTCCTAAAACTTGCCTATGGTCAAAAAGAATTAACCAAAACGGAACGTATCAATAAACTCAAACAAAGCGGATATTTATATAAATATAGTGAGGAAGCGCGTGCTGTTTTGGAAATTTTACTGGACAAATACATGGATAAAGGTATTGGAGAACTCGAAAGCATTGAAACATTAAAACTTCCAGAATTTCAGATATATGGTGGAACCTTCAAAATCATCAATACTTATTTTGGAGATAAAAAACGATATTTACAAGCAATTAAAGAATTGGAGAAAGAGCTATTTACAGTAGCTTAATGAAAGGAAAGTATGTCAATTACATCATTTGTAAAAAGAATTCAAGATATCACTCGAAACGATGCTGGTGTTAATGGTGATGCTCAACGTATTGAGCAAATGTCTTGGTTATTATTCTTAAAAATTTATGATAGCCGTGAAATGGTTTGGGAATTAGAAGAAGACGAGTATGAGTCAATTATCCCAGAGGAATTAAAATGGAGAAATTGGGCTCATGCTCAAAATGGGGAGCGGGTATTGACAGGCGATGAATTACTTGATTTTGTCAATAACAAGTTATTCAAAGAGTTGAAAGAGCTTGAAATAACTTCAAATATGCCTATTCGAAAAACGATTGTTAAATCAGCTTTTGAAGATGCGAACAACTATATGAAAAATGGCGTCTTGTTACGCCAAGTCATCAATGTTATTGATGAAGTTGATTTCAATAGCCCTGAAGATCGTCATTCGTTTAATGATATTTACGAAAAAATTCTTAAAGATATTCAAAATGCTGGGAACTCAGGAGAATTTTATACGCCACGTGCAGCGACTGATTTTATTGCCGAAGTTCTTGACCCAAAACTTGGAGAATCAATGGCAGACCTTGCTTGCGGAACAGGAGGATTCTTGACTTCGACTCTGAACCGTTTAAGTAGTCAACGTAAAACTAGTGAAGATACCAAAAAATATAATACAGCTGTTTTTGGTATTGAAAAGAAAGCATTTCCTCATCTTTTAGCAGTTACAAATCTGTTTCTTCACGAAATTGATGATCCTAAAATTGTTCATGGAAATACTTTGGAGAAAAATGTTCGTGAATATACAGATGATGAAAAATTTGACATTATTATGATGAATCCACCTTTTGGAGGGTCAGAATTAGAAACAATAAAAAATAACTTTCCAGCAGAATTACGGAGTTCTGAAACAGCTGATTTATTTATGGCTGTCATTATGTATCGTTTGAAAGAAAATGGTCGTGTTGGAGTTATTTTACCTGATGGTTTTCTATTTGGTGAAGGTGTAAAAACTCGCTTGAAACAAAAACTGGTAGATGAGTTCAACTTGCATACGATTATTAGGTTGCCTCATAGTGTCTTTGCACCGTATACAGGAATCCATACGAACATTCTTTTCTTTGATAAAACAAAGAAAACAGAAGAAACTTGGTTCTATCGTTTAGATATGCCAGATGGTTATAAAAATTTCTCGAAAACTAAGCCGATGAAGTCAGAACACTTCAATCCTGTTCGTGACTGGTGGGAAAATCGTGAAGAGATTCTGGAAGGTAAGTTCTACAAATCTAAATCATTTACACCTAGTGAATTGGCTGAGTTGAATTATAATTTAGACCAGTGTGGTTTTCCAAAAGAGGAAGAGGAAATCTTAAATCCCTTTGAGTTGATTCAGAATTATCAAGCGGAAAGAGCAACTTTAAATCATAAGATTGATAATGTATTAGCTGATATTTTGCAGTTGTTGGAGGACAAATAATGACACCAGAACAACTTAAAGCAAGTATTCTCCAAAGAGCGATGGAAGGGAAATTAGTGCCGCAAAATCCCAATGACGAACCTGCAAGTGAATTATTAAAGAGAATTAAAGCTGAAAAAGAAAAACTTATCAGTGAAGGAAAAATCAAACGAGATAAAAAGGAAACCGAGATATTTCGTGGTGATGATGGGAAACATTATGAGAACTTCGCTGATGGAAGCACTCAAGAAATTGATGTTCCTTATGATATTCCTGAGAATTGGGAGTGGGTGAGATTAAACGATATAACCTCCTACATTCAAAGAGGAAAGTCTCCAAAATATTCAAATATTCCTATATACCCTGTGATTGCTCAGAAATGTAATCAATGGTCTGGCTTTTCTATTGACTTGGCAAGATTTATTGATCCCGAAACAGTTCATAGTTACCAGAAAGAAAGATTACTAAGAGATGGTGATTTAATGTGGAATTCAACAGGCCTAGGTACGTTAGGACGATTAGCTATTTACCATGAAAATAAAAATCCTTATGGCTGGGCTGTTGCAGATAGCCATGTTACAGTTATAAGAGTCTTATCGGGGTTTATTAATTGCCATTTCATCTATAATTTTCTTTCCTCTCCTATTGTTCAGTCAGTTATTGAAGAAAAAGCGTCGGGTAGTACAAAACAAAAAGAATTATTAACGAAGACTATAAAAGAATATTTAATACCTCTCCCTCCGCTAGCTGAACAACAACGCATAATAGAAGCAATCGAATCAGCTATAGAAAAAGTGGATGAATATGCTGAAAGTTATAATAGATTAGAACAGCTAGATAAAGAATTTCCAGATAAACTAAAAAAATCTATTCTTCAATATGCTATGCAAGGAAAATTAGTTGAACAAGACCCAAATGATGAATCAGTCGAAGTTTTACTTGAAAAAATACGAGCAGAAAAGGAAAAACTCTTCGAAGAAGGTAAGATTAAAAAGAAAGATTTAGAGATTTCAATTGTTTCCCAAGGAGATGATAACTCTTATTATGGGAAGATACCTATGAATTGGGTACAGACAACATTAAATTATATAGGAATAATTAGTACTGGTAACACGCCATCTAAAAATAGCCCTGAAAACTACGGTGGCGAAATACCATTCTATAAACCTGCTGATTTATTACAAGGAGAACTATACAATGCAACTGAATATTTATCGGTTCTAGGAAATACAAAATCCAGAAAAATAAAAGCAGGTTCTATTTTAATAAATGGTATTGGAAATATTGGAATTGCTGGGATTGTTCGTGTTGATGGAGCGTTCAATCAACAAATGCATGGCATAGAAGTATTTAATTTTGTCAACTCAAAATTTTTACTTTTAGCTATACAGTCTGATTTTATGCAAAAACAATTCAAGAACAATACATCATCTACCACTATTCCTATATTAAACAAAACTAGATTTTCTCAAACTATAATTAATTTTCCAGGTATACGTACACAAAAATTAATAATTACTAAAGCTGAGAAACTTTTTGAAAAAGTAAGTCAATTTTAGCGACAATTCTCTTTTGTTCTAAAACTGAAGGAATACCTATTATTTTAGATTTTAGATACGAATAATGTCGAGCATAGCCCCTGTTCCTAACAAATAATAGCGTATAGTCTAAGTGGTATTTTAAAAATTTTGCAGATAAGCAAATTGGAGACAGAATTTTTACTCCGTCTGCACCAACAACAAAAGGGAAGTCTATAATCTTAAGATTTCTTGTATGGTCACCAAATATTACAACGTCTGTTTTATAGTCTAGAATCTTAGAAAAATTATTAGAAAATCCTTCAACTAATATTTTAGATTGACTAACTACTGGAATCTTGCCCTCTTTTACAATTTCAGACTGTTTTATTTGATAAGGCTTAGCTGAAATAGTTGTTACAATTTTTTCTAAAGGAGCTAGCAACCAAGTTGATCTTCTTGGAAAATCTATTTCAATTTTAATGTTATTCAGATAATAAGAGCCATAATCACAAAAAAATAGCAGATGGTCAATTTGACCACCTGTTATTTTTTTACCAATTAACAATTTTATCTACAATATTTTGTTGTTCAGTAGCTGTTTTCCTTAGATAAATTCGAGTAGTTTCTATACTTTCGTGTCCCATCAAATCTGCAAGCAAGGCAATATCATTATACTTCGATAAAAAATTCTTAGCAAATAAATGTCTAAAAGAATGAGGGTAAATTACTTTAGGATTCATTTTGTATTTATCAGCATAATTTTTTAACTGTTGAGCAACTCCTCTTGCTGTAATTGGTTCATTAAATTTATTCAAAAATAAATAACCACTTCGGCGATTTTCTGATTCTAACCAACTAAGACAACTATTTCTTAATTTTTTAGGAATGTACAGTCTACGAATTTTACCACCTTTTGAGTAAATGTCAAAATAACCGATTTCTACATGCTCTACTTTTAGCTTAATAAGTTCACTTACACGAGCCCCAGTTGCACCTAAAAACCAAACGACAAAATGCCATTTTAAAATACCATCTTTTTTCAAACTACGTTTAAGAAAAAGGTAATCAGCATGGCTAATGACATCTTCTAAAAACGGTTTTTGCTGTACTTTGACAAATTTTAATTTCAAATCATCATGACCAATAAAAGCCAGATATTTATTTACTCCTTGTAGTCGCAAATTGACAGTTTTAGGTTTAAAATTGTCTAATAAATATCCTTTGTATTCAAATAAATCTTCCATTTTGAGTTCGTAATTCTCCAAGAAAAATCGAACACCATAAAGGTACGAACGCACAGTATTTTCAGCTAAACCAGCTTTCTTCAAATGTAATTCAAAATCTTTCAACGTAAAACTCCTATCTTATGTTTGATAGAAATTCCACCGCACGTAAAACTATTATACTAAATTAGTGCGTCAATAATGGCGAAAGATTCTTCGATTTTATCAACGATTCTGGATTGTTCAGGAAGGGGTGGGAGGGGGATTAAATATTCTTTTATAGTTTTCGTTAATAATTCTTTTTGTTTTGTACTACCCGACGCTTTTTCTTCAATAACTGACTGAACAATAGGAGAGGAAAGAAAATTATAGATGAAATGGCAATTAATAAACCCCGATAAGACTCTTATAACTGTAACATGGCTATCTGCAACAGCCCAGCCATAAGGATTTTTATTTTCATGGTAAATAGCTAATCGTCCTAACGTACCTAGGCCTGTTGAATTCCACATTAAATCACCATCTCTTAGTAATCTTTCTTTCTGGTAACTATGAACTGTTTCGGGATCAATAAATCTTGCTAAGTCAATAGAAAAGCCAGACCATTGATTACATTTCTGAGCAATCACAGGGTATATAGGAATATTTGAATATTTTGGAGACTTCCCTCTTTGAATGTAGGAGCTTATATCGTTTAACTTCACCCATTCCCAACTTTCTGGTATTTCACAAGGTACTTCCTCATAATAAGAGTTATCATCTCCTTGGGAAACAATTGAAATCTCTAAATCTTTCTTTTTAATCTTACCTTCTTCGAAGAGTTTTTCCTTTTCTGCTCGTATTTTTTCAAGTAAAACTTCGACTGATTCATCATTTGGGTCTTGTTCAACTAATTTTCCTTGCATAGCATATTGAAGAATAGATTTTTTTAGTTTATCTGGAAATTCTTTATCTAGCTGTTCTAGTCTATTATAACTTTCAGCGTAAATTTCAACCTTTTTCAAGGCTCGTTCAATTTGAGCAACAATCCGTTTTTGTTCGGCGAGGGGTGGAAGGGGGAGGAGAGTTCCCTTTAACATTTTTTGAGTAACTTGAAAAATTGTAGTTGTGTTTGCATCGTCAAGCTGACTTCTGAAATGACTTGATTGAAAAAAATAGTTCATAAAAGTGGAGGAAACGGATATAGGACGAATTACTGACATAAATGCACCAAAACTCGTTTTCGTCTTTAAATTTCCGACAATAGCTGTCTTTCCGACAAGCTGCTTACTACCACTTCTAACAGCCATTAAAATATCATTTTTGTTTAGCCACTCATTTTCCTTTATTATCGTTTTTTCAGATACAAAGGCTAAATCTAGTGTGCTAATTTTCCCGTTTTTAATATTATTAGCCTTATAGATAGGTATTCCTGTTTCTTGAACTTCACTCGGTTTAAAAGTCAGCCCAATATTTGTAGTACAAATATTACCAACCCTCACCCACTCCCAAGTATCAGGAATATCATAAGGAATATCAATTTCTTGAGTGCTTCCATCAGCGAACTTCTCATAGTGTTTCTTATGTGCTTCAAGTATATAAAAAGGCGTAAAAATACGCCTATAGATAATGGGGTTGAAATAGGTTTATTGTTGATGAGATTGTAGATAATTCAATTTTTTACTTCCAATCGAATATTCAAAACCTCCACCTTTTCTGCCTGTAATTGTTCATCATAAAATTCAATATCTTCAGGATTTTCCCCTTGGCAACCTCGGCAGAAATATTCTTCCGCTCGATCAGGATTCAAAAATCGACAAGCACAAACAAAACAGTCGCCATCATCATTTATTGAGATAATATAGTAGATTGAAATAAGATGTAAACAAATCGATTAGGAAAGTTAAATTAGTTTCTAGAAATTTTTAGCAGATGTAGTGTACTATTCTAGTCTCAATTTACTATGGCTTCAAATATATCTTTCGAAAAAATATTTACAGATGTGTAATTTTGAAGCTTGCAAAAGTTAGTAAACTTGTAGATTTCGATTTGAGGCAATTTGTTTTCTTGCCCGATATTGTTTTCAAAATTGAATTTTTCTATAGTGACTCCTTGATTTTATTCTACACGTCTGATGATATATCTAATTTGCAAAAGAATCAAGAGGATTTTTCGAAAAATAAATAGCGACCGAAATCGCTATTTTAGGGGTTATAAGTATTCGATTGCTTAGACTGCTGTATGACTGCTTACCCTCAGGCAATCTTTCTTCTCTATTAATAAAGATCTAAATAATTATCAATTTCCCATTGTGAAACGAAGGTTGCATAACTTGCCCATTCGATTCGTTTAGCTTCAAGGAAGCTAGTATAGATGTGTTCTCCGAGAGCTGCTCTGACAACCTCATCCTCTGTTAAAGCCTTCAAAGCGTTGTGAAGAGTTGATGGAAGGTCTGTAATACCAGCTTCCTTACGCTCTTCTGCTGTCATGATGTAGATATTTTCTTCGATAGGAGCTGGTGCTTCGATTTTATTTTCAATACCATGCAAACCAACTTCCAAAAGAACCGCCATAGCGATGTATGGGTTGGCCATTGGATCCACCGAACGCAACTCAAGACGAGTTCCCATACCGCGTGAAGCAGGCACGCGCACAAGTGGAGAACGGTTACGACCAGCCCAAGCAATGTAAACAGGCGCTTCATAACCTGGAACCAAACGTTTGTATGAGTTAACCGTTGGGTTCATGATAGCAGTATAGTTGTAGGCATGTTTAATCAAACCACCAAGGAAATGGTAGGCCGTTTCAGACAACTGCATTCCTTTTGGATCATTTGGATCAAAGAAGGCATTATTTCCTTCTGCATCAAACAAGGACATATTACAGTGCATACCTGATCCGGCAATACCAAATTTTGGTTTCGCCATAAAGGTTGCGTAAAGTCCGTGTTTGCGAGCAATAGTTTTAACAACAAGTTTAAAGATTTGAATCTTATCACAAGCACGGAGGACTTCATCATACTTAAAGTCAATCTCATGCTGTCCAACAGCAACCTCGTGGTGACTGGCTTCTACTTCAAATCCCATTTTGGTCAAGACATTGACAATCTCACGACGTGTATTGTCCGCAAGGTCAGTAGGCGCCAAATCAAAGTAGCCACCCTTGTCATTTACTTCAAGTGTTGGGTCACCATTTTCATCCAACTTAAATAGGAAGAATTCTGGCTCTGGCCCAAGGTTGAAGGATTTGAATCCCACTTCTTCCATGTGACGAAGAGCACGTTTCAAATTACCACGAGGGTCACCTGCAAATGGTTCACCTTCTGTTGTATAGACATCACAGATCAAACCTGCAACACTTCCATTTTCATCTCCCCACGGGAAGACTGTCCATGTATCCAAGTCTGGGTACAAGTACATATCTGACTCATTGATACGTACAAAACCTTCAATAGAAGATCCATCAAACATAGCCTTATTTGACAAGACCTTATCTAATTGTTCATCTGTAGCAGGAATTTCGACGTTTTTCATGGTTCCCAAAATATCTGAGAACATGAGACGGATAAAGGTAACATTTTTTTCCTTGACTTCACGACGAATATCTGCAGCTGTGATTGGCATGAGTTTTCTCCTTAATGTATGACTACTTGCGGTTGCCTAACCGCGACCAAAAGGTGACCGTACTGAAGCAAAGCGACCCTGTTGGAGGAGTTCATTGTGAAGTGCACGACGCACCTCAGTCTGACTCACCGCTTTCTTGGATTTCGCTTCACGTTCAGCATACTTTTTCTTAATGGCAGCGATATTATAACCTTCAGAGATGTAATCTTTGATTTCAAGCAGACGATCCATGTCATTCAAAGAATACATGCGACGGTTCCCTTCATTTCGATCAGGCTTAATCAACTCTTGATCTTCATAATAACGAATCTGACGCGCCGATAGATCGGTCAACTTCATAACACTGCCGATAGGAAAAACAGCCATATTTCGGCGAAATTCTTTTTCCTTCATTTACAATTTCCTTCTTTCTGTCTATTATAGTCTAAAAAAAGACAAACGTCAATTAATAATGTTATAAAATGTAACATTATTTTTCTTTTTTCTCTAAAAAGAGCCGAATACGATCAATATCGTAATTTACGAGAATTGCGACAAAAACTCCCATGAACGTTTCTGATACACGCGCAAACACGTACAAAATCGTTTCACCACTCGGAATCGATAGGGTAATGATTAACATAGCCGCTACACCACCAATAACACCTGCTTTGTTATTCATGGCTACATTTGTCATAATGGTTAACATGGTACAGATTGGAACAACAACTAAGGTTACCCAAAAGGCTTCGTGGAAAAAACTATTTATTAGGAAGAAAACCAAGGCATAGAGGCCACCGATACTATTTCCTAGAATACGCGAAGTCCCAAAATGAACACTCTTATCAAAACTCTCCCTCAGGCTAAAAACAGCTGTCAAAGCACCAATTTGAAGACCTTTCCAGCCAAAAAAGCCAAAAATCAAGAGAACTAGAAAAACAGCAATACCTGTTTTAAAGGTTCGCATACCAAGTTTGAACTGGGATTTATCGAATTTATATTTTTTAAAATAACTCATAATCTCAACTTTCTATTTCCATTTTATCATAATTTGGGTGATTTTATGAGGAATAGTTGAGAGGAAGCGTTTTTATTTTAAGCAAAAGAAAAGAGGAACTTTCATCCCTCTCTTCTTTGATTTATTTATAAAATCTTATTTTTCTGTCAAGGCTGCAAGTCCTGGAAGAACTTTACCTTCAAGAAGTTCCATTGATGCTCCACCACCGCGTCACAAATACCTACACTAACACAAAAAGGTGACATAGCCACCTTTTTGTTAACGTTTCAGTTTTGTTCCTTTTTCTACAAAATCAGGATTTTGTAGAGACTAACGGGCTGAAATTATTTTTCTGTAAGTGCAGCCAAACCTGGCAATACTTTACCTTCGAGAAGTTCCATTGAAGCACCTCCGCCCGTACTAATCCATGAGAACTTGTCTGCACGGCCAAGGTTAATCGCTGCGGCAGCTGAGTCACCACCACCAATGATTGATTTAACTCCTGGTTGTTTCACGATAGCGTCCATCACACCGATTGTACCAGCTTGGAAGTCTGGGTTTTCAAATACACCCATAGGTCCGTTCCATACAACTGTTTTCGCACCAGTCAAAGCTTCGTCAAATTTAGCGATAGATTTTGGACCGATGTCAAGACCAAGGAAGCCTTCAGAAACTGCTTCACCTTCAGTGTCACGCACTTCAGTGTAGCCAGCAAATGCGTTAGCTTCTTTTGAGTCAACTGGCAAGATCAATTTACCGTTTGCTTTTTCAAGAAGAGCTTTCGCAACATCTAATTTGTCTTCTTCTACAAGTGAATTACCGATTTCGATACCTTGTGCTTTGTAGAATGTGTAAGTCATACCACCACCGATAAGGACTTTATCAGCTTTTTCAAGCAAGTTTTCGATAACACCAATCTTGTCTGAAACTTTTGAACCACCAAGGATAGCCACGAATGGACGTTCTGGAGTTTCAACTGCTTCTTGGATGTATGCAATTTCGTTTTCAAGAAGGAAACCAGCAACTGCTTTTTCAACGTTTGCTGAGATACCAACGTTAGATGCGTGTGCACGGTGAGCTGTACCGAATGCATCGTTTACGAAGATACCATCTCCAAGTGATGCCCAGTATTTACCAAGTTCAGGATCGTTTTTAGATTCTTTTTTGCCGTCAACATCTTCGTAACGAGTGTTTTCAACCAAAAGAACTTGTCCATCTTCAAGAGCGTTGATAGCTGCTTCCAATTCAGCACCACGAGTGACACCTGGGAAAACAACATCTTGACCCAATTTAGCAGCCAAGTCAGCAGCTACAGGAGCAAGTGATTTTCCAGCTTTATCAGCTTCTTCTTTCACACGTCCAAGGTGAGAGAAAAGAATTGCACGTCCACCTTGTTCGATGATGTACTTAATAGTTGGAAGAGCTGCTGTGATACGGTTGTCGTTAGTGATTACGCCATCTTTCAATGGTACGTTGAAGTCAACACGAACGAGGACTTTTTTACCTTTCAAGTCAACGTCTTTAACAGTAAGTTTTGCCATGTTACAAAAACCCCTTTATTTATTTTATTCGAAACTATTATATCACACTTTGGAAATATAAGGAAAGATTTCACAAGATTTTTCGATATTTAATCTTCATCTTCTTTTTTCTGTTTCAATGTCAATGCTAAACTAGCAAGACCAAGACTGGCCAATCCTGCTATTAGGGCTTCATTGGTATCAGCAGTACCTGTATTTGGCAATTGGGTGCTTGCTTCTTCTGATTTAATTGCTGTATTTTGGACTGGTTTTTCCTGTGTAACCACTGCTGCTGGTTCTGTTTTTACTTTTGTACCAATTTCAACAATTTCTGAAATCGCCTCTTGGATGACTTCTGTTGAACGAAGGCGACGCTGACCGTTTTCATCAACTTCAAAGACATGTCTTAACAGACCATCTCGTCCCTGTATGATGACTCGTTGTTCCCCAACTAGCATCTCAGCATTTTCATGTTCTTGACGGTCAAAGGCAATCTTTTCCTCTTGGACTTCCAACTTAGGAGCCTTTTGTTGGTCAGACACTGGTTGATTAGTAGGTTTTGGAAGGACTGTGGTTTGTGGCGCTGGATTGGCAGGGACTAGACCAGTACCTACTTCCACGATTTCAGGACTTGCTTCTTTCAAAACTTCTGTAGCGCGAAGCGTACGATTGCCTTGACTATCTACTTCAATCAAGCGACGAATTTGTCCCTCAACTCCTGCTTGGACAAGTTGACGTTGACCTTTAAAAAGGCTTGCATTTGGGCGCTCTTGACGTTCGAAGGCTATTGTTTCAGTTTCCACAACTAGTCCAGAGAGGGCTTCAACTGTTGGGGCTACTTCATTTGGATCCTGGCTACCAACGTGATGGCTTTCTGCTGCAGGAGCTAATTTCTTATTCAGCTGTTCTTTCATGTCCGCAAAAGCTTGTGGAGTTGGTGCTTGTGATACCAACAAAGCCTCTGCTTGCGCAATTAGTTCTGATTTAGGATATTTTTCGCGGATGGATTCGAGTAAACTTTCTAATTCTTTCCTAGCAGCCTCATAACGCTGATTGCCATCCAAGTCTGCGCCTGCTTGTTTCAATTCATTCAAAGCCTGATTAACGTCTTCTTGACTGGCACTGTGATTTTCTGCAACAGCTTTCGCTCCATTAAGTTTCTCTAGTAGCGTCGCTTGTTTGTCCTCACTAGAGAAGGTGTAAGCAACCGTTGACTGACGACCTTGGACAGCAGTAATTTCTTGTTTGAGGTACTCATCGTTTAGTGCTGCTTTTGGAGATACCAAAACATCAAAGTTAACTTCATGACCTTGGTAACGAAGCTTCAAGGTTTGACGACCAGTCTTTTGAGCATCGTAACCAGAAATTTCAACTCCCTCATCAGTAAAGGAATGTTCTTCCATGGTGTCATTGCTATAAGCCACTGCAAAGCGTCCTTCAGACAAGTCTAAGCTATCACCAACTAGGTAATCTTTTTTCGGTTCCTGACTTACTTCAATTCCCAAAATAGTTTTCGGACTTGCTTCATCTTGGCTAGTGACAGTCACTGCCAGATTCGCATTTACCGGTTGGCCCAAGTATTGGAGAGTAAGATTTTGTTCTCCCTTATGATGCGTATCAAAGCCTGATACTGATACACCCGCGTGAGTTAGGCGAATGAGTTCGTCCTCAGCTCCTCCTTCATACTGAACTCGAAGAACACCGCCTCTAAGGTCCAAATCCTCCCCTTCGGCATAGCTTGTTTTCTTAGGTCCTGTTTCTAGGCTGACTGACTTGATTCTTCTGTCATCTTTTGGAACAGAAACTGCTAGGACATTACTAATTTCCTTGCCTGGCAACTGGGTACGATAGTAAAGAAGACCAGATTGATTTGTCAAATCCAATGGTGCACTTGCTAGGTCTCCTCCAACTTCGCTCTTCAAGGTTGCAAGCGGAGTTTGAGAATTTGGATTATCATAAACGGTAATGGTTGCTCCAGCTGGTACATCCGCAAAGCCAACTTGTACCTTGTTATTGCCTAGAGAACGGGCTGCAGCCTTGGCCATCGGAATATTGACACTCTCAGTATCAAGCTTTTCATACATTTTCCAGTTATAGATACGAATAGCCTTCCATGGAGTTCCATTGTCAGAAGTGACAACATTCAAGCGCCAATCTTGAGCTGTGATTGGTTTATCAAGGGTAATATCTGTAACATGGGCTTTATTGCCACGAACTTCCTTAGCCAACTTCCATTGACCATCCGCATCTTTATAATAGAGGTCAAAGTCTTTGGTGTTCATCAAACCATCGTTTACAGATTCTCCACCAGCTCCAGCATGGTCCATCACCCATCTAACAACTGTACGTGGTTGGGTCAAACGAATATCCACACTACCACTTAATTGTCCAGAAGACCACTTGTCAGACAGACTGGTAATGGTACCATTCAACATACCTTCAATACCTTCTCCACCTTCAGTCTTAGGGAAAGTACTATCAATAACTGTCGCACCTGGAACGATATTTTCAGCTAGTGGTTTTGGTAGGCTGGTATCTTTGACAGTCATACCCCAATCAAATGTTGTGGTTGCAGCTTCTGAACGAACCCCATTTTTACCAACTGCTACAACTTTCAGTTCTTGAGTTGTACCTTGAGCACTTGCTGAGCGGCTAACTTTTGGTAGATAAATAGTTGTAGAAGATGAGCCAGTTAGTAATTTCCAGCTGTCTCCATCTTTTTCGTAAACTTCATAGAAATCTGCATCCTTGTTGCCTTTAAATTGCACAACTGCTTCCGCTTCTTGGGCATTTTTTAGGACTTGTTTGGCTACAGCTACTGTAGTCGGAGCCTGAGGAGCATCTTGATTATTGCTGATGGTCAATTGGCCCAAATTAAATTGATAACCTTTTAAGTCTTTATCATTTTCAAAATAGAGTTTAATACCGTAAATTGTTTTACCTGCCAAGGCACTCAAATCAAAATCATCGGTTGTCCAGTTATCTGAAACTGTCAATTCTTTACGGGCAGCTTCATCACCATAGGTATAATCTTTCTTGGTTGCAAATTCTACATAAACCTTGGTTCCTTTGCCTCCTTTGTGGGCAACATGCAATTTGGTGGTATCTGTCACCTTCAAGCGAGTAGAGTACAAATTCACATCTTGCTTGGTCGCACCTGAAAGATCCCCTGCAAATTTGAGAGAAGTTCCACCATTATAAGCATCTTCAAAATCATAACTTGCTTTCAACTTATCGCCAGTTGATTTTTGCCACCAGCGCCATGTTGGAAGAACACCTGATACTGAACGGTAATTCCACTCAGAATCCTTAGAAACCTTACCATCTACGAACCATTTTCTACCATGACCTGTATTAAAAGAAGTAGTAAAAGTATTACCCACTGCTGGCGTGCGGTCCGCAACTAGGTTAGCAATACCATACCAATCTTTGTCACCTGGTTTTTGGCCAGTAGGATCACCTCGGTAACCTGTAAAGAAGATATCTTCATTCTTATGGTAATCTTCACCAGTTTTTCCTAAACTTGTAATGGTATCTGGGGCGAACAAACCAAGAGAAAGGCGCAATTTCCCATTTTCATCTAAAATGTCATTCCATTTGACCTTGGTCTTGTAGGAACCACCCTGTTGCAATTCCAAACCTGCAAATACATCATAAGGATTACGGCCAATCCAGTTGGCAGTTGCAATAGTGTAATCATTTTTAGCCTTATCCCAGTTAAAGTTAGCAAAGAAGTTGTCTGCTGGAACCTTATCACCTTCAGGTTGCATAAATTGGTAGTTGTATTCTCCCAAACCATCTTGGTGGTAACGTCCATAATTATAGGTCATAGCATCGTACCAAGAATACTTGATTGGATGGTTTACCTTAGCAGCATATTCCTTGGTATAGAGCATAAACTGGCGCATCTTTTCTCCAAGAGGTTCAACCAAATTCCCAGTCGTTTCTTGGTTGATGAAATAGCCATCATAGCCATAATACTTGGCCATATCCACCAATTTACGGGCAATTGGGAAGCTACCATCTGGGTCTTGCTTCAAAGCTTCAGCAAATCTTTCTTGATCTGCAATACTATTAGACCAGTTGAAGAAAAGTGTACCATATACAGGAACCCCGTTACGGTGACCTGCATCAATAATGTCAGGAGTTGGTACGAGACCTTCCCAGAAGACCATTGAATCTAGATATTGCCAATAGTCAAAAGCATAAGCCTTGAACTCTTCTCCACCAACAGAAGCATGGTCTTTTGCTTTAGAATTGGTGTTTGATAGGGCTTGAACTTTTGCTTCCTTGCTAGCTTTTTCATTGACTAAATGACCTGTCCGACGTGAAGCGAGGGCGACAGACCCGCGGTTAATAGCATCATCTTCACGAGCTCCTGGTTCCCATTTCAACAAATCTTCCCAAGAATTAAATTTGATTTCCTTTGGTTTTAATGTTTTTTCTGTATTTTTAGGGACATCTGGCTGGACTACTTTTTCAGTCTTATTAGCTTCTGCTGCTGGCTTAGACCCATTCCCTTGGCTAGTTGCTTCAGGTTTTGCTTCTGTTTCCTTGTCAGACTTTGGTTTTGATGTGGCAGATGGTGTTTCTGCAGCCACCTCACTTGGTTTTTCCTCTGATTTAGCTACGCTTACTGCCTCTGCAGTTTCAGTAGTTGCAGCTTCATTGCTTACTGGCGAAGCAGTTTCAGATGCTGTCGCTACTCCTTCTGCCTTTTCTGGCTTATTTTCTCTAGCATGTTCTCCTTCATGCTGCTTGTCAGCTTCATTAGTTGGATGCTCACTCTCTCCTGAAACAAGCTCTGTATTGGCTCCGCTATTTTCAGGAACTGCAGTTTCTTCAGCCAAGGCTGGACCAGCAAATAAAACAGCACCAATCATCAGCGAGCAGGCTCCTACTGATAACTTACGAATACTATAACGACAACGTCTTTCAAAAAATGGATTCTTCATTTTCTCCTCCTAAAAGATTGATTTTGTTGCATAAAAGAAAGCGCTTAACTTTCTTTATAAAATTTTTATCCCAATCACAGGGACCAAGATAATTCCTCCCTCATTTTAAGATATTTCTTTTAAATGTCAATATATAAAAGGAAATACCTATATCTAGGTTATAAATTGGTAAAATTAATATAATTAAGGACCATTCTAACGAATTTTCTTTCTAAAATCTTAGCTTAATACTTGTTAGATTTACTTTTATCCTTTAAAATAGAATAGGAGAAATTCCGTTATTATTTTTCGGAGGAAAAAGAAATGTCCATTAATTGGCAGGAAATTTTATTTCACTTTTTAGGTGGTCTGGGACTATTTTTATATAGTATCAAGACCATGGGAGACGGTTTGCAACAAGCTGCTGGAGATCGCCTTCGTTTTTACATTGACAAGTACACTAGTAATCCCTTTTTAGGTGTTCTAGTCGGAATTGTCGTGACTGCCCTGATTCAGTCAAGTACAGGGGTTACAGTTATCACGGTTGGACTGGTCAGCGCTAGTCTTCTCACTCTTAGACAGGCTATCGGAATTATCATGGGAGCCAACATAGGAACCACTGTTACTTCCTTTATCATCGGTTTCAAGCTTGGCGAGTATGCTTTACCCCTGATTTTCCTTGGAACCATGTTCCTCTTCTTTACAAAAAACAGAACAGCAAACAATATCGGGCGCATCCTGTTTGGTGTAGGGGGAATCTTCTATGCCCTCAACCTCATCAGTGCCGGTATGAGTCCGCTTAAAGATTTACCACAATTCAAGGAATATATGGTAACCTTGGGACAAAATCCTGTGTTGGGAGTTTTTGCTGGTGCGGTGATTACCGTCCTCATCCAGGCCTCTTCTGCTACAATCGGGATTTTGCAAGGGCTCTATGCAGGTGGCTTCCTTGACCTTAAAGGTTCTCTACCAGTTCTCTTCGGGGATAATATCGGGACAACCCTAACCGTTATCATCGCGGCAGCTGGAGCCAATGTCTCTGCGAAACGCGTTGCTGCAACCCACGTTACATTTAACGTTTTAGGGACTATTCTTTGCTTAATCTTATTAGGTCCATTTACGTCTATGATTGAGTACTTCCAAGCACTCCTTCACCTCTCACCTGAGATGACCATCGCCTTCTCGCACGGTGCCTTTAACGTAAGTAACACCATTGTACAATTTCCATTCATCGGAGCCTTGGCCTACTTTGTAACCAAGCTCATCCCTGGTGAAGATGAAGTTGTCAAGTACGAGCCACTTTATCTTGATGAGCATTTGATTAAACAAGCACCATCAATCGCTCTCGGAAATGCGAAAAAAGAACTCCTTCACTTAGGAAATTACGCTTCTAAAGCCTTTGACCTTTCATACAACTACATCATTGACCTCAATGAAAAAGTTGCTGAAAAAGGCCACAAGACAGAGGAAGCCATCAACACCATTGATGAAAAATTGACTCGCTATCTTATTACTCTTTCAAGCGAAGCTCTTAGCCAGAAAGAAAGTGAAGTACTCACCAACATCCTGGATTCATCCCGTGATTTGGAACGGATTGGGGACCACGCAGAAGCCCTAATCAATCTGACCGACTATCTTCAACGTAAAAATGTTGTGTTCTCTGAAGCTGCTTTGCAAGAACTAGCTGATATCTATCAAAAAACCACTGCCTTTATCAAGGATGCCCTTGACAGCGTGGAAAACAATGATATTGAAAAAGCTCAAAGTCTGATTGAACGCCATAAAGAAATCAACAATATGGAACGTGTTCTCAGAAAGACTCACATCAAACGCCTCAACAAGGGCGAGTGTTCAACGCAAGCTGGGGTCAACTTTATCGACATCATTTCCCACTACACTCGTGTGTCTGACCATGCTATGAATTTAGCTGAAAAGGTCATTGCTGAACAAATCTAAGTACCAAGAAGCTATCCTAAATAGGATGGCTTTTTTCTTTTCCTAACCAAGAATTGCTTTTCTAACATATAGAAAAATGCTTTGATTCACAATGGAATCAAAGCATTTTAAAGAGCTCCCCGTACATAAGCGCAGAAGCCGCAGTTCCTCTGTACTTTGCTTCTTCTCTTTTGATAAAACGAGCTAAGTTGATTAACTCAGGTGCCGGATGTTTGGGATTTAGGAGCAATTCACGATTGACCAGGCCTGAGATACGAACTGCCAGCAATTGCTCATTTGTAGTGGGCAGTTTTTTTGCAGTCTCTAGGAGAGTAGCAACTAAATCTTCACTCAAATCATGTCGAGCATGATTGTAAAGATCTTTTACAAGGCTTTCTAGGTTTGGTTCTACCATCCCTACCACCTCCCTTATGGTTTAATAATTTTTAATCAAATCAACTGTTGAACGATCCAATTTCTTCACCAAGGCTTGCAAGAAAGCTTGAGCTTCTAAGAAGTCATCCATTGCATAGAGGGTTTGGTGAGAATGGATATAACGAGCGCAAACACCGATTGTTGTAGATGGGACACCACCATTTTTCAGATGAGCTGCGCCAGCATCTGTTCCGCCTTTACCACAGTAGTATTGGTACTTGATACCAGCTTCTTCAGCCGTTGTCAAAAGGAAATCCTTCATTCCTGGTAGAAGCAAGTGACCTGGGTCGTAGAAACGAATCAAGGTTCCATCCCCAATCTTGCCTTGACCGCCATAAACATCACCTGCTGGTGAGCAATCCACTGCTAGGAAGACTTCTGGATCAAACTTGGTTGTAGATGTATGAGCACCGCGGAGACCAACTTCTTCTTGGACGTTAGAGCCAAGATAGAGTTCATTGCCAAGTTTTTGACCTGACAGAGCTTCCGCCAACTCGCTCACCATGAGAACCCCGTAACGGTTATCCCAAGCTTTTGATATGATATTTTTTTCATTGGCTGTCAAGATTGCAGAGCTATCTGGTACGATGGTGTCGCCAGGACGGATGCCAAAACTTTCTGCCTCAGCCTTGTCCGCAAAACCGCCATCAAAGACGATATCTGAAATAGCTGGCATAGTTGGTCCACCCTTTCCGCGAGTCAAATGTGGAGGGACAGACCCCGAAATCACAGGAATTTCACGACCATCACGAGTCAAGAGTTTGAAACGTTGGCTGCTAACCACCATGGGGTTCCAGCCACCGATTTCTACGACACGGAAGGTACCGTCTGGCTTAATCTCGCTGACCATAAAACCAACTTCATCCATGTGAGAAGCGACCAAGACGCGCGGCGCATCTGCAGCTTCTGAATGTTTAATTCCGAAAATACCACCCAAGCCATCTGTCACCACTTCATCCACGTGCGGTGTCAACTTTTCACGAAGATAAGCACGGACAGGTGCTTCATGACCTGAGATCGCAGCAAGTTCTGTTACTTCTTTGATTTTTGAAAATAATGTTGTCATTTCAGTTCCTTCTTTCTTTCATCCATTTTACCACTTTTTATAGGAGAAGGATAGCGGAAAGGTGGATTTCTAAATTAGTATCGTATTCTTGCGGTACCTTAGAAAAAGATCGTATCCTCTTACATGTGAGGTGAAATCTAAGAACTATTCCAAGATTAACCAAATCATTAATTCCCCAAACAAAAAACAATTCAATGCTATATTTGTTCAGTTTTTTCATGAAATCTGCAGAAAATAATTGACTTTACCTTCTTCTTTCTTTAAAATAGTACAAAAATAGGAAAAGGAAAAAATCATGACCAAAACAATTCTTGTTACAGGTGGAGCTGGCTACATTGGCTCCCATACCGTTAAAGCTCTTTTAAATGCTGGCTACCAGGTGCATGTTCTAGATAATCTCTCTACAGGAAATCGTTCAGCTGTAGATAGTCGTGCTAGCTTTAAACAACTGGACGTTTATGATGCTAGTGCCTTAAAAACCTACTTGGAAGAAAACAAGATTGACGCTGTTCTCCATTGTGCAGGTGAGATTATTGTGAGCGAAAGTATTGAAAATCCAAGTAAATACTTCACTGCCAATGTTGCTGGTATGAACCAAGTTCTCAAAGTTTTATCTGAAGTTGGCATTCAAAAAATCATGTTCTCTTCGACTGCTTCCCTCTATGGTAATAACTGTATTGACAAGCCAGCCACTGAAGATACCCTGCTCGATCCTGTCAATCCCTATGCAGAGACAAAACTGATGGGTGAACGAATGATTTACTGGATGGCCAATCGCTACGACTGGAAATATGTTATTTTCCGTTACTTTAATGTAGCTGGGGCTGAAATGGATGCTTCAAACGGTCTGCGTGTGAAAAATCCAACCCACATCATCCCCAACATCAACAAGACCGCATTGGGACAAAATGATAGCCTAAAAATATTTGGAGATGACTACGATACACGTGATGGTTCATGTATTCGGGATTACATTCATGTCTTGGACCTTGCACAGGCTCATGTTAAAGGAATGAACTACCTATTTCAAGAAGACAGTTCTTCTCAAATATTTAACTTAGGAACTGAAAAAGGCTATACCGTCAAAGAAATCTTTAAAACTGCTGAAGAACTACTGGATCAAATAATCCCACACGAGATTGTTGCTCGTCGTGCTGGTGACCCAGCTAGCGTCCTAGCAGATGCATCAAAAGCTAAACAATATCTTGACTGGCAGGCCAGCTACTCCCTCGAAGATATTATTTTATCAGATTATCGTTGGCGGGTTAAAGAAGGCAAAAACATTTTGGAATAGGATAACAGAAACATCAATAATAAATAAAAACACAGATAGATGTCACTTAGTAAATACCAAGTATCATCTATCTGTGTTTTATACATTAGAATACAATCTTACTTTGAATTTCTTTTCAAAGTAAAGTGGTCTGGGACGGGGTCCTTACCCGTTTTCGACCAGGGATGGCAACGTAAAATCCGAGCCAAGCCCATCAAAACACCCTTGAAGCCATGTTTTTCAATAGCCTGAATCATATAGTTGGAACAAGTCGGCTCAAAGCGACAAGAGGGTGGAAAGGCTGGTGAGATAAACCGTTGATAAAAGCGCACAGGCGCTATTAAAATTCGTTTCATTATTTCTTGGTTACAGCCATGGTGTGTAGTTGGCTGATTTCTTTTTTGTTAAGACGACGGGATTCACCTGGACGGAGACCTGTCAAGTCTAGGTGTCCAAAACGTGTCCGAGACAGCTTATCCACTTGTAGACCAACAGCTTCAAACATCTTTTTAACCTGATGGTTACGCCCCTCGTGGATGGTCAATTGTACCACAGAACGATTTTTGACTGGATCCACTTTGAGAATTTCATAAACAGCTGGCTTGGTTTTCTTGCCATCAATCTCAAGTCCACGGGTCAAGGGGCGGAGATTATCCTTATTGGCAACACCTTTAACACGCGCGACATAAACCTTATCAATCTCATTACGAGGGTGAATCATCTCATCCGTAAAATCCCCATCATTGGTCAAAATCAAGACTCCTGATGTATCCCAGTCCAAACGACCTACAGGGTAGATGCGCTCCTTCACGTTGGGCAAGAGGTCGACAACCGTCTTGCGGCCCTTATCATCTGTCACACTGGAAATGACACCGCGTGGTTTGTTAAGCAGATAATAGACCTTTTCTTCGTTGTAGATAGGTTGACCTTCAACTTCGACCTTGTCGCCTGACTTGATAGTGGTTGCTAGTTCACGTACCACTTGGCCGTTAACCGTCACCAAACCTTGCTTGATCAACTCTTCTGCTTTTCTCCTACTGGCCACACCTGCGTGGGCAATATACTTATTGATTCTCATCTTCTTCTATCCTTTCACCAAATAATTGGCTTTCTTGGGC
This sequence comes from Streptococcus mitis, assembly GCF_047462815.1. Lineage (GTDB taxonomy): Bacteria > Bacillota > Bacilli > Lactobacillales > Streptococcaceae > Streptococcus > Streptococcus mitis_DO. Next base: position 89,358 of record NZ_JASHFB010000003.1, on the reverse strand, counting down.
CTGAATCTCAAGCTCATCAATCACTGGTAATTCTTCCAAATGGTTAATTCCCATGTAATCTAGGAAATAATCTGTAGTCACATAGAGGTTGGGGCGTCCCAACACTTCTTTTTTTCCGTCTTCTCGTATCAAGTCAAAGGCCTGTAACTTTGCCAAGGCCCCACTCGAGTTGACCCCACGGATGGCATCAATCTCTATCCGTGTGATGGGTTGCTTGTAGGCAACGATGGACAAGGTCTCAAGAGCTGCCCGAGACAAGCTCTGGTTAATAGGCGCTTTGGAATATTCCTTTAAAACCTCTGAAAACTGAGGCTTGGTCACCAATCTATAAGCACCACCTGTCTCAATCAGAGCCAAACTGGAATCTGGGTCCTTTTCATACTTCTGGGCTAATTTTTCTAAACTCTGTTGGATGCCTGTCGGTGGCAGAGAGAGGAGTTCAGCTAACTGGCGGACCCTAATCCCATCTTCACCCGCTACAAACAAGAGCGCTTCTATTTTTGCTAAAGTACTCATCTTTCCTCTCTATCAAGTCTAGCTTTGGGCCACTTGACTTTCTTCCTTCTTTTCCATGAGATAAATATCTCCGAAACTTTCCTCTTGCACGAGGATCAGCTCCTGGGTTTTGATTAACTCCAAGGTTGCCAAAAAGAGGGTAATGACCTCTTGGACATTCTGGGCTTCCTTAAACAAATCCTGCAAGCGCAATTGATCTCGTCCAGCTAAGGACTCTTTTACGATAACCATCATGTCCTCAATCTTATACTCATCCCGCAAGATAGTCGTGTGATTCTGTGCAAACTCCTCTTTTTTCTTGGCTAGTATATTTGAAAAAGCCAAAAAGAGGTCAATGGTCGTCTTGTCATGCACAAGCTCCGCATCTTCGTAAATCAACTCTGTCGGTGCTTTAGAATAATACTGGGCCCGTTCTTGGTGCTTGGCTTCCAAGTGCTCACCCAAGAGCTTAAACTTACGGTATTCTTCGATTTGGGAGAGAAGATCCTGCTCCAGGTCATCCTCCAAATCTGTCACTTCCGCTACCTTTGGTAAGAGCTTGCGACTCTTAATCAACATCAGCTGACTGGCCATGACCATGTACTCGCCCGTCACTTCCAGACGCATGGCCTGCAGGGTTGAGACATAGGCTAGATACTGTTCAATGACTTCCGTAATGGGCACATCGTAGATATCCATCTGGTACTTAGAAACAAGGTGCAAGAGCAAGTCCAGAGGCCCTTCAAAATCTTTTAACTTAATATCCATTATCTATATTTTTCTAAGGTCAGGACTGTTTTTAATCCTAGTTTTTTTGCAATTTCGTACAAATCGACCTTGTTTTCAATTTGTCGTAGAATGAACTGTTCCCGCAAGGCTTGGGCCGATAAGGTTGTGAAACCTTTCTCCTTGACAAAGGCTTCTAACTGACGAAAGGCCCACTGACGAGAATAGGCTTTCCCTCCCCTTTCAAAAAGATAGGTCTGCCCCATCAAGGGTTCCAACTCTGAAAGCAAGGTTGTAGGAATAGTGACAATTCTCTGTTGGGAAGCCTTCTTGATTCGCAACACCTGAAAATCCAGATTGATGTCCGCAACCTTGAGTGCTAAAATTTCACTCGGCAAGAGCCCCATTTCTAGGATTAAGAGCGCTAGCAAGCGACCCTCTGAATAGTCGCTTTCCTGCCAAAAAGAGTCTAGATCTAACAGTTCTGGTTTTGCGGTCTTCTTTTCAGCTTGTTTAGCTAATTCTAAGCGGTAAAAGCTGTCCACTTCTCCTTTTTGATAGAGAAAGTAGAGAAATTGGTTACAGGCCGAAATCTTTCGCTTCTGGGCGCTGATTTTTAGATTGGCTAGCTGGGCTTGGTAAATCTTGAGACTGGTCTCCGAAATCCGCTCGCCTACAATGTCTAAAAATTGCTCCAAATCATACTTATAGGACTGCTTGGAATTGGCAGACAGACCCTGCTTTTCCTCTAAAAAGGCTGAAATCCTGTCTCTCATTTGCATCGAATCTCATATTCCTTACTAAAGTCATGCAAGAGGGCATTGACTGCCTTGAGGATAGACTTGCGCGTGATAATCCCTTGGAAAATTCCTGACGCATCCACAACCGGCAAGAAGGACTCATCTACCAGCTTGTGCAAGACCTCCGTAATGGTAAAGTCAGGCGAGACAACCGCTACGTCCGTTCTCGTCATATGAACGATATCCGTATCTGCCATGATTTCTTGACTCAAGTCATGCTCCATCTGATAAGCCATAATATCTCTGAGCCCAATCGTCCCAACAAACTGTTTTTCATCTGTCACAACAGGAACACGGGTATAGGTCATCTGACTGAGCAAGAGGGTCGCGTGATCCGCATTGTGGGTATCAATCAACACGGCTAGATTTTCAGCAGGGGTCAAAAAAGTTTCCTCCTGCCCCAACAAGAAAGTTTCAAACTCCTTGGCAATCATCGGCTAAACTCCTTGGACAAGCCCGGATACACCTCATGGTCTCGTGTCAAAAAGTCCACTTTGAAATAACTATCATCAATCTCCACACGAGCATAGAGACACTCTCTGATGGTCCCACGTGGTTGACTGATAGAGCCTGGATTTAGAAAGAGGGTCTTACCTTCCATCCAAGCGCTTGGCACATGCAAGTGACCATAGAGGCAGATATCGGTCTCTTCCTCCTGAGCCCAGTAGTCCAACTTTTGAAAGTTGAAATTGATGTCAAACAAGTGACCATGGGTTTGGATAATCTTGGTCGAACCAAGCTCAGTCACCAAACGTTCTGGGTAACCTGCATAGAAGTCCATGTTCCCTTTAACAACACGGATGCCTTCCCAAAGGGGAGAATCAGGACGCAGTTCAGAATCGCCGTTATGAAAAACGGCGTTAACTTTGCCCACATAGCGATCACGGATTTCTTCCACAATCAAGCTATCGCCATGGGAATCGCTCATTACAATGATGGTTTGCTTTGCCATGATGGAAATACCTCCAAAAGTTTCTTAACGGCTAAGGCACGGTGAGATTGACTATTTTTTTCTTCAAGGGTTAATTCAGCTGAGGACTTGCCTGTCTCTCCTACAAGGAAGAGAGGATCATAGCCAAAGCCATTTTCACCCTTAGGTTCAAAGTTAATGTAGCCTGGCCAGTCTGCTTCAACAACCAAACTTTCCTTGTTTGGACTGGCTACGACTAGGGTTGTGTGGAACTGAGCCGAACGATCCTTGAGTTCAAAGACCATGGCCAATTCGTGCAAGAGTTTGGCATTGTTTTCACGGTCAGTTGCTCCGACGCCTGCAAAACGAGCCGACCAGACACCAGGCAAACCACCCAAAACATCGACTTTCAGTCCAGAATCATCTGCCAGAACCATCTTGCCCGTTAATTGGGAAATAGTTTCTGCCTTGAGGCGGGCATTTTCTTCGAAGGTCATGCCTGTTTCTGCTACTTCAGGCAAGTCAGGATAGTCATTGAGATTTTCCACATCGTAGCCTAGCTTGTCAAAGATAGCTCGGAATTCCTTGGTCTTGCCTTCGTTACGAGTCGCAATCAATAAGGTTTCTCTGACCTTGTTTGTCTCAAAGAATGCTTCTACATCAACCCCTTCTTTAGGCAATTCTACATGCAGGAGTTGCCCATTTTCAACTAAGAGTAAAGCCCCCTGACGTTGGATGACTTCCACATTTCGTCCCATTTCTTGGTTGAGGATATCTACCACAAAAGACAATAAACGGTAGAGAGAACCATAGCGTAAAACAGTAACAGAAACAGGAAAACCTCGATCCTCATCTCGAAATCTTTGGGCAAACTCCAATAGAGGAAAATCCAAGTCATCATCCGTCAACGTCCGGACGCCACCAAAAATACCATAGGACCCGACATACCAGTCCTGTTCATCCTTGTATTCATAAATTTTATTTGTCATAATTCTACATGCTCCACATAAATCTCTTTTTCCAGCCATTCTTCACCAATTTGTGCAAAACTTTGGCTGCTGGCTGTTGTGTAAAAACGGTGATGGAGTGGTCCGACATCACGACCACGATTGATTTCAAAATAATTGAGTAAGACTGAAATGTCCCGTACGCACTCTGCCCCACTATCGATGAGCTGAACCTTTGGCCCCATGACATTTTGAATAATAGGTCTGAGAAGTGGATAATGGGTACAACCCAAAATCAGGCTATCCACCTTTCCAACCAAGGGACGCAGGGTTTCATAGACCACTTTCTTGGTGACACTGGTTGACAGGGCACCCGACTCCACCAAGGGAGCAAACTTGGGACAGGCCAAGCTCTCCACCTGTAAGTCCGGATCCAGATCGTTTATTTTCTGACGGTAGATGTCTGATTGTACCGTCATGGGTGTTCCAATCACTCCGATTTTCCCACCTTGGCTGGACTTGATAGCTGCCGAAGCTCCTGGCAAAATAACACCTAGGACAGGAATATCTAGTTGAGCCTTGATTTCTTCCCAAACGACCGCAGTCGCAGTATTACAAGCAATGACAATCATTTTGACATCCTTGGTCAAGAGAAAGTTGACCAACTGCCAAGTATATTCACGAATTTGCTCAGCAGGACGGGGACCATAGGGCGCCCGCGCCGAATCTCCAATATAGACGATTTCTTCATGGGGAAGCTGGCGCATGAGCTCACGCACAACGGTCAAGCCCCCGACACCCGAATCCAAAAAACCAATTGGTCGATTATCCATACAGTCTTCTTTCTAGTCTTTTTCTGATTGATAGTTCATTATGATTATTGATCTTTATGAACCGAATGACAGCCTAAGCAACAACTATCTCTCTTAATCATAATCAAATATCAATAGAATGCAAGGAAAAAGTCTCATCCCTAAACCCTTAGCCAACATAGTGAGAAGTCTGGAATTTTCATCCCAGACTTTTCCTTATTTATTTTTTCTTTTTATTGTTAGCAAGGGCTGCCTTTTGTTGGCGGATGATTTGGTGGTAAACTTGTTGTACCTTAGCTTCGCTTGGTTTTTGACCATTTGCACTCAAAAGAGTACGAACTGCTTCAGCATTCAAACGTGGGTTGTCAGCGAATTCTTTTTCAATTTGCTTACGAACCAAGTACATTCCTCCAAGAGCTCCTCCTAGAAAAGCTAGCACAATCAATACAATTGCTAATAGTAAATCCATCATATTTCTCCTGTTTCTTTTTGAGTCTCTTTCATTATACCACAAACTAGCCACCCTGACTAGTTTGTTCTACGCTTTCAGGAATGGAATAGACAGCAAAAAGAACCCTGCTTTTCTGCAAAAGAGGGCTCCTTACTGAGTTTATACTCAATGAAAATCAAAGAGCAAACTAGGAAGCTAGCCGCAGGTTGCTCAAAACACTGTTTTGAGGTTGCAGATAAAGCTGACACAGTTTGAAGAGATTTTCGAAGAGTATTAATTTCATATTTCTGCCTATCCATTTATACTAATAAAAGACTGAGACACTGGATCTCAGCCTTTTTCTTTATCCCAAAACCAATTCATCACTAACTAGACTTTGGCCACTATTTTTCTGGAAGAGATGCATGAGATCTTCAACCGTCAGATGCTTTTTCTCTTCTCCTTTGACATCTACCACTATCTTGCCTTGATAGAGCATAATGAGACGATTTCCGTACTCAATCGCATGGTTCATATCATGGGTAATCATCAAAGTCGTCAACTGATGGTGTTCCACAATCTTTTGCGTCAAGTCCATTACCATTTGACTGGTTTTTGGATCAAGTGCCGCAGTATGTTCATCCAAAAGCAAAAGTTTGGGTTTCACCAGAGCTGCCATGACTAGGGTCAAGGCCTGTCTTTGCCCTCCTGAGAGGTATTGAGTATCCACTTTCAAGCGGTTTTCAAGGCCAATATTCAACTCCTTCAAGGCCTCTTGGAACTGGATTCTATCCTTCTCCTTCACACCCCAACCAAGCCCTCTCTTCTGACCGCGTCTCAAGGCAATAGCCATATTCTCCTCAATCGTCAAACGAGAAGCTGTTCCCATCTTAGGATCTTGAAAAACACGAGCGATATCCTTGGCTCTCTTTCTTACACTCAGATTTTTAATGGATTTGCCTGCCAATAAAAGGTCCCCCTCGTCAACCGATAGATTGCCAGCCAAGATATTCATCAAAGTGGATTTCCCTGCTCCATTTCCACCAATCACAGAGATAAAATCTCCCTCTTCAACCTCTAAGTCTAATCCTTTGAGGACATGGTTCTCATTGACCGTCCCTGCTTCAAATGTTTTGTGAATATTTTCAAGTGTTAACAAACTTGCCATAACTTTCTCCTCCTATTCATTTCTCAATTTTAGACCACGAATCTTTAATCTCTTTTGCAATTCCGGCGCAAATAAAACTAAGGCGAGCAAGATTGCATTAAAGAGACGTACCAAGTTTTGATCTAGATTTGGAATTTCATAGATATTTAAAATAATCAAACGATAAACAATAGCACCAATTCCGATGGATAACAAGCGGCCTCCAATGGTCAAGTCGTGTATCAAGACTTCCGCAATAATGACTGCACTCAAACCAACAACGATGGTTCCTGTCCCAGAAGTCACATCTGAAAATCCATCATTTTGGGCAAACAAGGAACCACATAGGGCAATCAAGCCGTTTGAAATCATGTAACCAACAATCTTCATGGTGTCTACATTGACCCCATTGGCCTCACTCATCGGAATATTGTCCCCAGTCGAACGCAAGACCAAGCCAATCTCTGTTTTCATCAAAAGAGTCAAGACCAAACAAACAAGTAAGAGACAGACCAAGCTGAGTGAGAAAACAGCTTCTTCATTTGTCAGTCCCAAGCTCGCCAACTGTTTAAAGACAGTTGAAGAATCTCCCAAGGAAAGATTAGGTACGCTGCCCATGATTTTAATATTGATTGAATAGAGCCCTGTCAAGGTCACAATCCCTGTCAAGAGAGCTGGGATTTTCATCTTGGTGTGGAGCATTCCTGATACAAGACCTGCTACCATACCTGCCAGCAAAGCAAGTAAGGTCGCAATCCAAGGATTTGTCCCTGCCTGTATCTGAGATACGACGACAGCCGCCCCCAGTGGAAAGGCTCCTTCAGCAGTCATATCCGCAATATCCAAAATACGGAAAGTCAAGTAGACCCCAATAGCCATAATCGACCATAGCAAACCTTCTGATAAACTAGATAATACAAAATTCATCTCAAACCTCCCTATTCCTTGCTTTCTAACTTACTAATATCAATTCCCAATGCATCTGCCATTTCTTGATTGGTATGCAATTCCAGTTTTTCAGGCAACTCAACTGCTATATTTTCTGGCTTCTCACCTTTTAAGACACGAATCAACATGCGAGCCGTCTGTCTTCCCAATTCTTCATAATTGGTTCCGTAGTTATACAAGCCACCAACAGCAATCATTTCTGTTGAGCCGCCAAATACTGGAACCTTGTGTTTAATAGAAACCTGCTTGACTGTTTCCATGGTTGACGAAATGATATTATCCGTTGGGACAAAAACCATATCCACCTCTGCCATCAAACTCTCTGCTGCCGCCTTGACGTTGTTACTGTCCAAGATTGTTTTTTCAACAACACTAAAGCCTTTTTCTTCCAGAAGGCGCTTAGCTTCATCCTTTTGGACAACTGAGTTTGGCTCACTCTGAGTATAAAGAATTCCAATTGTTTTAGCTTTTGGCAACACTTTCTTTATCAAATTGATTTGGGTTGAAATGGCATCTGATGACTGATCGCTTGTCCCAGTTACATTGCCCCCAGGATGCTCTCTTGACTCAACCAGCTTGGCACTGACAGGGTCTGTTACCGCTGAAAAGATAACAGGTGTCGTTTGTGTTGTATTGGCCAAGCTCTGAGCAGAAGGCGTTGCGATGGCTAGAACGACATCACTAGATTCTGCTAGTTGCTGGGAAATCGTTTTTAGATTTCTTTGTTCTCCCTGTGCATTTTGCAAATCAATCTCGATATTTTTCCCCTCAACATAGCCTTGCTTGGCCAGCTCATCCACAAACCCTTCTCTAGTAGCGTCTAAGGACTGGTGGGTAATAAACTGCGAAATACCGATACGAAATACATCTTTTTTCTTATCTGCCTTCAACTGATGCAAACTAATCAGAGAGGTCAAGAGGATCCCCACTACTAAGAGGGGTGCTAGTAATTTTCGAACAACTTTCATAATGAAACTCCTTCTCAGAAAAGATAAAACAAAAAACCGCCTAGATACTATCTAAACGGATGCTTGAAATAATCTAACAAGTTACAACTTAGCTAGTCCATTTAGATATTCATCTATATGGACCACAATCAAAAATCTTAGCCACATAGATACAAACAAATTGCTTGAACTGTTTGCATCCATGGTGACATGTCTACAAACACTATCTAAAGTAGCTAAAGTAAAAGTTTTGATTCATCGTTACAGCTTGTTTCTTATTCATTTCTTTTTCTGCTTTCTTTTTTGATGTTTCCTATCTTACCACCTTTTTCATCACCTGTCAAGAATATTTCAGAATTTTTTAAAATTTTTCGAAAATTCTTTCGAAATGCTTTCAAAGTTTTTTCAAATCAGTCCAACAAAAAAAGGTTTATAATTTCCATAAAAGTTGACATGGAAATTATAAAACCATTATTAGTTTAACCCTTGTTGGTAACGCGCCAATTCGGCTTGGTTGGCCCAAACATAGTGACCTGGACGGATTTCTACCATAGAAGGTTTGTCAGTCTCATAGTCGTGTTGACTTGGGTCGTAAACCTTCAAGACCTTCTTACGTTCCAAGATTGGATCTGGGATTGGTACCGCTGAAAGCAAGGCTTGAGTATACGGGTGGATTGGATTGTTAAACAATTCTTCTGTTTCTGCAACCTCTACAATAACACCCTTGTAAATAACTGCGATACGATCTGAAATAAAGCGAACGACAGACAAGTCATGGGCGATAAATAGATAGGTCAAACCAAGTTCTTTTTGGAATTTTTTGAGCAAGTTCAAGACTTGGGCACGAACAGAAACGTCCAAGGCTGAAATGGGCTCATCCGCAATAACAAAGTCTGGTTGCATGACCAAGGCACGGGCAATACCGATACGTTGACGTTGACCACCTGAAAACTCATGAGGATAACGAGTCAAGTGCTCAGCAAGAAGACCTACTTCACGGATAATATTTTTAACTTTCTCTTTACGTTCTTCTTCATCCTTAAACAGACGGTGATTGTAAAGACCTTCAGAAATAATATAATCAACAGTAGCACGTTCATTCAAACTTGCGGCAGGGTCTTGGAAAATCATCTGGATTCGACGAATCAATTCCGCAGCTTGTTCACGCGATTTCTTACCATTAATCTTTTGACCATCAAAAATGATATCACCATTACTTGTATCATTTAGACCGATTATCGCACGACCAATTGTTGTTTTCCCACTTCCTGACTCACCTACAAGAGAGAACGTTTCTCCCTTGTTGATAAAGAAGTTAGCATTTTTAACCGCGACAAACTTCTTACTTCCTTCACCGAAGGAAATTTCTAAATCTTTGATTTCTACTAATTTTTCAGACATTTCCTTCCTCCTAATCAGCCAGATGGGCAAATCCCATTTTTTCACGGATCTTATCATGGAGATTTGCAATCACAGCTGGTTTTTCTACTTTTGGAGCATCCTCATGAAGAAGCCAAGTTTTAGCCCAATGTGTCTCTGTTACTGAAAATTGAGGAGCTTTTTGTTCGAAGTCAATCTGCATTGCATAGTCTGAACGCAAGGCAAAGGCATCCCCTTTCAAGTCAGTATAAAGTGACGGAGGTGTTCCTGGGATTGAGTAAAGATCCCCTTTATCATCAGCAAGCTGAGGTAAGCTAGACAAGAGACTCCATGTATATGGATGGCGAGGGTCATAGAAGACTTCCTCAACCATTCCATATTCAACGATTTCTCCTGCATACATAACCGCTACCTTATCCGCAATACTTGCCACCACACCAAGGTCGTGGGTAATAAAGATTGTTGTGAAATGATACTCGTTTTGTAAAGATTTCAGCAAATCAATAATCTGTGCTTGGATGGTTACATCCAAAGCAGTCGTTGGCTCATCACAAATCAAGACATCAGGTCGGCAGGCAAGGGCAATCGCAATAACGATACGTTGACGCATTCCTCCAGAATATTGGAATGGGTATTCATCAAAACGTCTATCTGCATCTGGAATCCCAACCTTATTCATGTAGTCAATGGCCAATTCTTTCGCTTCTTTAGCTGTTTTTCCTTGGTGTTTTACAATAACTTCTGTAATCTGACTACCAATTGTTTTAATTGGGTCCAAACTAGTCATTGGATCTTGGAAGATCGTCGCAATCTTAGCACCACGAATTTGTTCCCAATCCTTGTGAGAAGACAAGGCTGTCAAATCCTGACCACGGTAGTCAATACTACCTTGGGCAATGCGACCATTTTCTTCAAGCATACCTGTGAAAGTCTTTGTCAAAACAGATTTTCCTGATCCTGACTCACCTACCAAGGCTAATACTTCTCCTTCAACTAGTTCAAGGGAAACGCCGCGAATGGCTGTCAATACTTTGTCACGAACGTCAAATTCCACGACAATATCGCGAGCAGTCAAAATTACATTTTTTTCTTTTGTCATTTCTACTCCTATCTATGTGTACGTGGATCACTAGCATCCGCTAAGTTTTGACCAACTACGAAAAGGGACAAGGATACCAAGACAAGAGTTGTCAATGGAATCCAGAACAAGTAAGCATTGGTTGTTACGTTTTGTGAATAATCTGAAATCAAACGACCCAAACTTGGCACAGTAATCGGTAGTCCAAGACCGAAGAATGACAAGAAGGCTTCGTATGAGATAAAACTTGGAAGCATTTGAGTCATGGTTGTCACAATAACAGATACCAATTGAGGCATGATATTTTTGGCAACAATCTTCAAGGTTGGTGTTCCCAAAGTACGTGACGCCAAGTTGTATTCCAAATCACGGTAACGCAAGATTTGCACACGGATCATGAAGGCAATTCCAATCCATGTTGTCACACTCATAGCAAAAATCAGATTCCAGAATCCAGCTCCGATTGAGTAAGTCAAGACAATGACAATCAAAAGAGATGGAATGTTTGAGATGACGTTATAAACTTCCATCATCACACGGTCAACTGATTTTGAAATCCCCCAAATACCACCGACAAAAACACCGATAACCAAGTTAATCACTGTCGCAATCACAGAAATGAGGATGGAGTTACGAGCTCCGAACCAGACACCGTCAAAGAGAGATTTACCGTTACTATCTGTACCGAACCAATGCTCAGCATTTGGCTTGATATAACGAGCACTAAAGTCGTTTACTTTGCTGACATCATTAAAATCAAACTTAGAAAACATTGGGTAGATGAAACTCATCAAAATGATAGCTACCAAGATTCCCAACATGACTACAGTTGATTTCTTCTTCATAAATTGTCTAAACACTGATTTCCAGTAAGAATATGCTGGCGCATCAATAGTTTCAGAGGCAAAATCGTCACGTTTTACAAACTGAAATTTTTCTTTATCGATTGTAGACATTATTTGCCTCCTTTCTCAGTCAATTTAATACGTGGGTCAATAATCGTCATCCAAATATCTCCCAAAAGAAGTGAGAAGATAGAAATACATGTAAAGATGAAGACAAGACCAACGACCATAGAGTTATTAGATGCTTTTACAGAGTCAATCAACATTTTACCCATACCTGGGAAGGCGAAGACTGTTTCAGTAAGGGTTGCACCACCGATAACCCCGATAACGGCACCAGGAATTCCTGAAACCAGTGGAACCATGGCATTTTTAAAGATGTGTTTGTTTGAAATTTCTTTTTCAGACAAACCTTTGGCACGAGCAAAACGAACAAAGTCCTGTGATTGCAAGTCAATCATATAACGACGAATCCAAATGGCTGTACCCGGAGCACCCAACAAACCAAGGATAACTGCTGGTAAAACGTAAGAACGCCAATCTCCAGCACCCAAGATAGGGAATGAATCTGGTAAGCCGATTGAAGAACCAGCCAAACGAACGATATAAACCAAGGCAATTGTTGGAAGAGCCATCAAGAAGGTCAAAGCCCCTGTTGAGAAGCTATCAATCCAAGTATTCTTGAAGCGAGCCATTGCTGAACCAAGTGGCACGGCAATCGCATAAGAAATCACCAAACCGATCAATCCAACGACTGCAGAGCTAGCAATCATAGAAGGATATTGGTAGTTGCTTTCAGTTGCAGTATATGGATCATCTTTCCCATAATTAGCTACTTCACGAGAGTCAGCCTGACTAGGTGATTTGTAGGTTCTTGAGTAAATATTTACAGAAGAAGTTTTCTTACCTGTTGGGAACTGAACTTGAGCAGTTTTTGTTTGCCCTTGCCCCTGAGTAATAACCTGTAAAACAGGGCTATTAGCATAGGTTGGATAAGAGTCACCTAAATTAATGTTCACAAAGTTTTGATGCACAAATGGGAACTGACTGTTGAAGTACAAGAGATATTTGTGTTTAGTTCCTGAACCAACCAATGACCATCCGATCGCTGGATCGTTTTCGAAACGAAGATAACGCTTCAAGTCTGGATTTTCAGGGTCTTGAATTTTATTTGTATGATCAATGTCAATCAAGTTAGCATAGAAGTGAAAAACACGTTCAAAAATCGGGATTTCACGAGTAGCGTAGAATTGGCCACTTTCAGTAAATTCTCCCAAGGTCCAACCATGACCGATTTGTTTGATATATTTTTCATAGATAGCCTTGTTGGTGTCATTAGCTTCAACGGTTACAGAGGCATCCATCTGGCTAGCTTTTTCTTGCAACTCTTTGGTATCGTAGTACTCGATATAGCCCATACGCTCATAAACGGTATTCTCATAGTTATCACGTTTATCAGCAGTTGTCGCAATCTTGTTATAGTTGGTATCCTGTTTGAAAATCAATTTTCGAGGAACCATTGTATAGATAATCGTGTAAGTCAAGGTTGTTACTAAGAAGATAGAAACCAATGACCGCAAAACACGCATAAAAATATATTTTTTCATATCATTTCCTTTAAAAATCCCAAAAGAACCTTCTCCTCATGGAGAGAAAGTTCTATTGAAAATTATTTACTTCACATGACTTGCCAATTCTTTTTGAGCTTTCTCGTTTGACTCAGTCTTTTCTTTCAACCATTTTTCACGAGCTTTTTCATACTCTTCTTTGGTGATTGCTTTTTCACCAACTTCAGTGTACTTCAAGTATCCTGAATTTTCACCTTTAAGGCCGGCTACAGAATATGAAGAGCTAAATGGTAGAACTTTTGAAACATATGAAACGGCTGTTTCTTTAGGAGAAGCCATTACTGGAATTGTCAAAGCATTATCAGTCAACCAAGCTTGTGCTACCGCGTATTTTTCATAACGTTTTTGAACGTCTTGGTTTTCGCTGTTTGCGTCATTAAGTAATTTTCCATAGTCAGCTAAACCAAGTTTGCTTACTACTGATGCATCTGTGTTTTGGTCAATACCAAGGTAAAGGCGAGTGCTTCCTCCCTTAAGGACGAATTGATCCAAGAAAGTAGAAGGATCTTGATAGTCAGGGTTCCATCCTAGCAAGGTATGGATATCCCAGTCTTGTTCTTTAGCTGTTGGAGCGCTAAATGAAATTGGTAAAGCTTCTGCTTGAGTCATTTGTTGTAAGTCTACAACAACATTATCTGAACCCAATACTTTTTCAATTGATTGTTTCAATGATTGAACACGGTTAACAACCGCTGTTGATTCTTGGATAACCAAGGCATCCAAGTGGATTGGGAATTCAACACCTTCAGCTTGCAAGCTTGATTTAGCTTTAGCAAAGACTTCTTTCGCTTTTTCTTCATTGTAAAGTCCATTTTGAGAATCTGCTAGAGACACGTTTGACCAAGTAGAAGAATTTGTCTTAGCCAAGCTATCTTGTACCAATTCACCAAATGTTTTCTTACCAACTTGAAGATTATAAGGTGCAAACGTATTACGGATGGCTACTGCAGCTCCATCAGTACCATTTGTTTGAGCTGAGTAAGAATTGCGATCGACTGCAAAGTTCAAAGCTTGACGGAATTCCTTGTTTAACAACGCTTTCTGAGTAGATGTCTTTTGGGCATCACTTGTTTTGGCAGTGTGGTTATAGGTTGTACGGCCATAATTCAAGCTGACAGTTGCAACACCAGCACCTGGTTCGTTAAAGTAAATGTTATCTTTGAAGTCAGCCGCATATTTTTCATATGTAGAACTTGTAGGGAAGATACGCGCCTTGCTATATTGACCATCAGAAAAACCTTTGGCAATTACATCTTGGTCCTTACCATCCCAGAAAGTGAACTTAACGTTCTCAATTTTTACATTTTCTTTATCCCAGTAAGCGTCATTTTTAGCCATCTCGATAGATGATTTAGGAGTTACAGCCTTCAAGACAAATGGACCGTTATAAAGAATAGAGTTAGCATCGGTTGGGGCACCAAAACCTTCCCCTTTTGAAGTTAAGAATTCTTCATTAACCGGCATCAAAACACCACTAGTTGTCTTGTCATTCCAGAAAGTTTCTGGCTGGTTCAAGGTATATTCTAATGTTTGGTCATCAAGTGCTTTTACTCCAACGGTTGAAAAATCGCTTGTTTCACCCTTGATATAGGCTTCTAATCCTTTAATAGAAGAGCTAACGATTGAAAGTCCTTTTGATTTTCCATCTACGGCATGTTTCAAACCAGTAACAAAGTCTTTAGCAGTTACAGGAGCGTATTCTTCTCCCTCTGCAGTTACCCATTTAGCATCCTTACGGATTTTATAAGTATAAGTCAAACCATCTTTTGAAACTGTCCATGATTCAGCAATAGAAGGAACCAGATTACCATATTTATCGTTAGCCAACAAACCATCTACAGCATTTGTTGTGACGAAAGATGTTGAATCGATATTGCTGACGATATAATCCAAGGTTTCTGGATCTGTTTGATAAACATATTGGTAATCTTTTGCTAATTTAGCATTATTTGAACTAGTGTTTGAACACGCAGCTAGAACTCCTGACGCTAATAAGGTAGCTCCCGCTACAGCAAGCACTTGACTTTTTTTCATTTATTTACTCCTCTTATAAATAAAGTATAGGTTATTATTGATTATACCATATATTTTAAGATATTTCAATAAAAGTAAACGAATTTTCAGAATATTTAGGCTTATTGACACAAAAAATCTGAAAAAGCTATTGACTGAAAATCATTTTCAAGGTATAATAATAAACGTTAAGGCGGTATAGCCAAGTGGTAAGGCATGGCTCTGCAAAAGCTTGATCGTCGGTTCAAATCCGTCTACCGCCTTTCAATACCGAATTTATCGGAATTTATCAAGACAGAAAGCCCAATTTAAAGGGCTTTTTTCTTTTTTCCTCGAATAAATACGTATAACTTTAAAAAACTTTTGGGACTAGGTTGGGGCTGAGTTTTTCGAGGACACAATTCCCTCTTGAAATCAACTGAAAAAAGCTTTGTCACTCATGATGACAAAAGCCTCTAATTTACTCTGTTTCTTCTTCTATTTCGACTTCTGTGATTTGGACTTTTACCTTGGTAACACGTCCATTTTTCACTTTATCATTGGTTAGGATAAGCTGTTTGTTTTGGCTGACTAATTCATAACTGAGTTTCTCAGTCGTTGGAATGGTCCCAACTCCTGTCAAATAATAACCAGCGATGGTATCAACGTCATCACTTTCCAGCTCAACATCAAAGTAGCTATTAAAATCATTGAGATTCATGGTACCTTGAACAATATAAGTATCTTCTCCGATTTGATGAACTTCGATTTCGGCCTTATCTGTTTCATCATCGATTTCCCCAACGATTTCCTCTAAGAGGTCTTCAAGTGTCACCAAACCAGCCATACCACCGTATTCATCCAGCAAAATTGCCATTTGTCTTTGGGTATTGCGCAATTCTTTTAACAAGTCATCCACAAAAATAGTTTCAGGAACAAAAAGTGGATCTTGTAAGATTTTCTTCCAAACAATATTGTCAAAACCGTCCACAAAGCCCGCCTTAAGGAGACTCTTAGTGTGAATAATCCCAATCACGTTATCCTTGTCTCCATCATAGACAGGGATACGAGAATAATTTTGTTTTAAAATACTTTGGATGATGGTTTGACTATCATCCTGAATATCGACCATAAAGGCATCCGTTCGAGGAACCATGACTTCTCTGGCCATCAGTTCATCTAGTGAAAAAATCCCTTGTAACATCTCAATTTCGTCAGCATCTAGTGTTTCTTCACTATTTGTCAGCATGTACTCAATTTCATCACGGGTCATTTTTTCATCAGCATCGTCAAAGGTCATAGGAGTCAAGCGACTCAAGAGATTGGTAGATGCAGATAAGAGCCAAACAAAGGGACTAACTAGTTTCCCCAATCCAATAATAACTGGCGCTGTACGAATGGCCAAGGCATCCTTTAGATTAAGAGCGATTCTCTTAGGATACAATTCCCCAAAAACGATGGAAATATAAGTCAAAAATGCTAAAGATAGAAAACTTGCAACGGCATAAGCTGTTTCGCCATTTCCAAGCCAAGATGCAATTTCTCGTCCCAGAGTTTCTGCCAAACTCGCCCCTGATAAGATCGTAATCAGAGTAATCCCTACTTGAATGGTTGATAAAAAGTGGTTAGGATTTTCTAGTACCTTCAGCAGACGGATATAGCGTCTATCTCCTTCTTCTGCCTTTTGTTCAACCCGCGCACGGTTAAGTGAAACCATGGCCATTTCTGTGGCTGAGAAAAAGGCATTTAACACCGTCAAGATAAACAATAAAACAAATTGTAGCAACAAGTTCTGACTACTTGGGTCTTCCATAGTTCTTCTCCTAAAATAGTATCTTATCCTTTATTATATCACAAAATATAGTCCAGTACATATTATTTTTTCTCAATGTCTATTCTAAGCCCTACTTAAATGGTCCAAAAAAGAACTCCTACAGCCGCTAGTGACATAGGAGTTTATCTTATCTTTTACTGAGTTACCGTTACTTCTCCAGTTCGATAATCCAGTTGAAGTCCCTTTTGAACATTGGGAACTAGAACATTGAATTCCAATTCTCCATCTGAAGACTTGGCTTCAATCTGTGAAGCTGAAGGAACTAAATCCTCATTTGTAGCGTAATAAAGGGTTACACGGTAACGGACACGCTTGTTTTGGTCCAAGGCTTTACGCACCATGCTTTCATAGTAGTTTTGACCAGTCGAATCCTCAGCTTGCGCCTGATTTGCCCAGGCTGTTTGAACAGCAATATTTTTAGGATTGCTTGTTGAAGCATCAAAACCATCCAAACCACCGATTAAGGCATAGCCTAACAAGTGACCTCTATCGACCGCATGGGTATAAGTACCCTTTAGATTCTTAACCTGATGCCAGCCTGGAGGAGTCCATGAAGTCGAACCATTCCCAGTTTCTTCACGATTCTTGTACTGGCGAGTAGCCTTAGACAAGAGGGCATTAGCTACGGTTGGCACAGTTTCCTTACCCACTGTCTTTGTTTTATTATCAGCATAAGGCTTACTTGAAACCTTGGCATCTAGATTTGTTTTATTACCATTGACGATAAAAGCACCTGAGCCATTCCACTCCAGGCTCCCTTTTATTTGGCTCTTGACTGCGTCTGTTAAGACACTTTCTGCCAATGCTTGACTAGGAGCTTCAGACGCTTGTTTTTTCTGACTAAGCTTGGTTTTAGGACTATTAGCTGTCGACTGCATCTGCTTGATATAGTAGCTCCCTGCAGATAAAAGCAATAACACTAGCAATCCGATTAGTGTCTGTCTTGTTTTTTTGTTCATATTTCTCCTTATCTTTAAAAAAGGCTGGTTTTCCAGCCTAATTTCCTGTAAATTTATGAATCAATTCCTGCCATTTTGCTGGAGACAGGATAGCCCATGGATCTTGACCCTTGCCCAAGATTCCATAGCCGACCATTAAACCGATTCCTAGAGCTAGAACGCCTAAAATCAGTACCAGAATGACTAAAAGTAAACGCTTGATTACGTAGCTTGATTTCTTATTCATCTTCATCACTTGCCTCAATCCGCTGAATCTTAGCGCCTAGCTGCGCCAACTTCTCATGGAAACGGTAGTAACCTCTATCCAAGTGAACCAATTTACCAACTACAGTTTCTCCTTGTGCTACCAAACCTGTCAAAATTAAGGCCGCACTGGCACGAAGGTCAGTTGAAAGAACTTCTGCCCCCTGCAAAGGTTGACCACCAACAATACGAGCTGTATCACGGATAATCTCAGAGTGCAAGCCCATGCGACGCATTTCTTCTAGATGTTGGAAACGATTTTCGAATACCGTCTCCACCATAGTTGATTCCCCTTTTGCGACAGTCATCAAGGCTGTAAATTGAGCCTGCATATCTGTTGGAAATCCTGGGTGGGGCAAGGTTTTCACATGAACAGCTTTTAGATTTTCTAGTTGAGAGCGAACTCGAATTCCCTCAGTCTCCTCCGTCACTTCCACTCCCATTTCAAGCAATTTGGCAATCAAGGGACGGTTGTGCTCCCAAACAGCGTCTTTAATCAAGACATCACCACCAGTCATGGCAGCAGCCACCATAAAGGTTCCTGCTTCGATACGGTCTTGGACTACATTGTGAGTCGTACCGTGAAGTTTCTCAACACCGGTAATGGTAATGGTCTCTGTACCAGCACCTTTAACCTTGGCTCCCATTTCATTGAGGAGAATAGCTAGGTCAACAATCTCAGGCTCACGCGCAGCATTTTCAATCACTGTCACCCCATCAGCCAGAGTCGCTGCCATCATTAAGTTCTGCGTAGCACCAACACTTGGGAAGTCCATATAGATATGAGCTCCATGTAAGCGATCAGCCTTGGCTTCGATATAACCAGCTGTCTGACTAATCTTAGCCCCCATAGCTTCTAGACCTTTCAAATGAAGATCAATAGGACGGCTACCAATCGTACAACCACCTGGCATGGATACCTTAGCATGACCTACACGAGCAAGAATTGGTCCCAAGACAACGATGGATGCGCGCATCTTGCTGACATACTTGTAAGGAGCTTCCTCAGTGATATCGCCAGTCGCGTCCACCTCAACAAGGTGAGCCTCCTCATCAAAATTCACCTTGGCATTCAAACCACGAACCACCTGATTCATAGTGAAAACATCTGACAAGATAGGAACATTCTGCAAGACGGTCTTTCCTTCACTGGCTAGAATAGTCGCTGCTAATAAGGGCAAGACTGCATTTTTTGCTCCCTCGATCGTAACACTTCCTACCAGACGATTATCGCCACCTTGAACCACAATTTTTTCCATACTTATTTCCTTTACATTTGATTTTATAATAATCCTCTAAGTGCTTCTTGCCATAACTGATATAGGCTGATAAAGAAAGAACTCAAGATATAGCCCATTACAATGCTAAAAAAGGCTACTAATAAACGAACTTTTCCTGTATTCTCAGTTGTCACTTTTAAAACCTTTTCCCATCTAACAAGATCCTTTAAAAGGTAAAAACTCACATAAATAAAGAGCATGTGACTGCTTAGAGTGAATAATAATTGAACCATTTGACTATTATACCATCTTCTCTGTTTGTGCGCTAGTTTGGAAACTTCACTTAAAAACTAGGGATTGTTTTTCAAGTAATCAATTGCATCTTGTAGGGTTTTAACTGGCACGATTTTCATATCTGTCTTGATTGTTTTAGCTGCTTCCAGAGCTGTTTGATAGTTGTTTTTCGCATCCGGGTGCGCTTTTTGTTCTTCTTCGCTAACAGGGTTATCAGGTGCAAAGAAAATCGCAGCACCTTCTCTAGCCGAAGCCACAACTTTCTTATCAATACCTCCAATGTCCCCCACATTGCCATCGCGGTCAATGGTACCTGTACCGGCAACAATTCGGCCATTACGAAGGCCTGGATCAGCTATTTGAGTATAGATAGCCAGACTAAACATGAGACCTGCACTTGGTCCTCCGATACCAGCTGTTGAAAAACGAATTGGGACATCACTGGTCACTTCTGTACGGTCAATCAAGCCGATTCCAATCCCATTTTTGCCATTTTCCAAGGTGATAATCTTACCTTCTGCGGACTTGGTTTGCCCATCCTCTTCATAGGTGACCTTAACGGAGTCTCCCAGTTTTTGAGAGTTGACGTAATCAATCAAGTCTTTGGAACTGTCAAAAGTCTGATCATTGACTGCTGTGACTGTATCAGAAATGTTGAGAATCCCTTTAAAGGTCGAATTATCCGTCACAGTCAAAACATAAACACCAAGGTATTTGAGTTCAATATCCTTACCAGCTGTTTTTAGCCCTTGATACTTGGCCATATTTTGCGATGTCTGCATGTAGAATTGATTAATTCGCATAAATTCAACATCGGAAGAACCACCTGTAGTCTCCTGAGCACTGCGAATATCTGTAAAAGGCGTCAACCAAGCATAAATCATATGAGCTAAAGTAGCATGCTGAACACCGACCGTAACGAAGTGATAGGCACCAGCTTCCTTATCTTCTGTGTCATTTACTTTAAGGACTTGGCGAATATCTTCCGAACCACCTGGAACCTCTATATAATAGGGCAAGGGCACTACAAATGCCAAGAAAGTCACAATCAAGGCCGCAATGACGTATAAGGGCCATCTAATCTTTTTTTTCATTTCTTATTTCCTCCAAAATACTCTCGGGAACATAGCAGGCAATATCCTGACCAAACTTCAAAATCTCTCTAACACCGGATGAACTGATATAGAGATGTTCCGGTCGGCTATGCAAATATATGGTCTCTATATCAGGAGACAGCTGATGGTTGTAGTAATCAAAACTGGCTTCATATTGCAAATCCGCCGCATTTCTCAACCCCCGCACTAGGCAAGTAGCACCCAGTCTCTTTGCGACATCAACCACCAATTCATCATGAGAAGACACGACTGCAACATTTTCCAAATGTTTCACAGCCTTTTCTAGCCCCCGTTTACGATTTTCGATAGGGAGAAATCCTTGTTTGTGGGGATTAAAAAAAATACCCACATAGAGCTTATCAAAGAGTTTGCTAGCTCGTTCAATCATATCCAGATGCCCATTTGTCATAGGGTCAAATGAGCCTGTGAATAAGCCAATCTTATCTGACATAGACCGTCACCTTACTAATTCCATAAATTTTTTCCTTCCAGATGCCCAAGCAGGCAATTTCTTCTGGAAGTTCAACGGCCTTATCCGTCTCACACACGACCATGACATCCTCAGAAAAAAGCTCTCTCTCAGCCATTTTTTCAATATCTGCTACGATTTGTTCCTTGGCGTAAGGAGGGTCTAAGAAAATGAGATCGAAGTGTCCAAATACCTGCTCCAAGGCCCGTTCAGCCTCCATCTTGAGGAGTTGAAATTTCCCAACTTCCTTGGTCATCTGGATATTTTCAGCCACGATAGCCTGAGCCTTACGGTCTCGCTCCACCAAAACAGCGCTGGACATGCCACGTGAGACTGCCTCGATAGATAAACCACCACTACCTGCATAAAGGTCCAAGACTCGCCCCCCTTCAAAGTAGGGGCCAATCATGTTAAAAATGGCTCCCCTAACCTTATCCGAAGTGGGTCTTGTCGTCTTGCCTTCTAGCGTCTTGAGGGGACGTCCCCCATAGATTCCTGATACGATTTTCATACCGTTTATTATACCAAATTATGGGCGAAAAGAGAAAGAAAACCGAACCTTGCGGTTCGATTCTCTACAAAATATTTTCGTAAGTATCGCGGACTTCTTGAGGCCAGACACTTGTTTGCACTTCTCCGATATGTTTCTTGCGAAGTAAGAACATGGCCATACGAGATTGTCCAATTCCTCCACCGATCGTCAATGGGAATAGGCCATTCAACAAAGCCTTGTGCCATTCCAATTCCAAGCGGTCTTCATCACCGGTGATTTCTACCTGACGGCGAAGAGTTTCTTCATCTACACGAATCCCCATAGAGGACAACTCAAAGGCTCCGCCTAAAGACTCATTCCAAACAAGAATATCGCCGTTAAGACCCTTGTAGCCATTTTCAGACTCACTTGTCCAGTCATCGTAGTCTGGTGCACGTCCATCGTGCGGTTTACCATCTGGCAACTCGCCACCGATACCAATCAAGAAAACTGCTCCGAATTCTTTACAGATCGCATTTTCACGTTCTTTCGGTGTCAAGTATGGGTAGCGTTCTACCAACTCTTCTGTGTGGATAAAAGTGATTTGTTTTGGCAAGATAGACTCGATGTCATAGCGAGCTTCAACAGCTAGTTCTGTCAAACGAATGGCCTTATAAATCTTCTCAACTGTTTCTTTTAGGTAGGCAATGTTACGTTGGCCATTTGGGATAACCTTCTCCCAGTCCCACTGGTCGACATAAACAGAGTGGGTTGCATCCAGCGAGTCTTCGTCTGGACGAAGGGCCTTCATGTGAACAAAAAGACCTTCTCCCTCACCGAAACCAAAACGAGCCAAAGTATGGCGTTTCCATTTAGCAAGTGAGTGCACCACTTCATAGGTTTCATCAGGAATCTGTAAAACCTTGACAGATACTGGATTTTCCACACCAGACAGGTTATCCTGCATCCCGTCACCGACCTTGCTCAAGATAGGACCTTGAACTTCGACAACTTCTAACTTATCTTTCAAATACTGGGTAAAAGTGTTTTTGACAAAGGAAATTTCTTCTTGTTGATGGATAAAACTTTTCTTCATAGGCTACTCCTCAAAAATTAATTAAAAGCATTATACACCTATTTCCAAGAAAAGAAAAGAGAAAATTTAAAAAAATCAGTGCTCCTTGGAACACTGATGTCATGAACCCTCTAGTCATTGCGACCAAAGATACGTAAAATACTTAGGAAAAGATTGATAAAATCAAGATAAATACTGAGAGCCATTGACACAACCCAGCCTGTCGCTACACGACCTTGCGATTGTTCATAAGCGAGACGAATTCTTTGGTTGTCCCAAGCAATCAGCCCTGAGAAGACCAAAACCATGGCTACGCTAATCATATAATCAAAGAAACCGCTAGCCAAGAAAATATTGACTACCATGGCAAGCAGCAAACCGATAAGAGCCGCCATCATAGCCCGACCAAGGCCACTCAAATCTTTCTTGGTGAACATACCGACTGCCGCCATGACAAAGAAGAGAAGGGCGCTTGATACAAAGGCAGATAAAACTGTACCTGGAGTATAGAATGCCACCACAAAACTGAGGGTAAAGCCGTTTAATACTGAGTAAAGTAAAAATACTGGAAGAGCCGCTGGACTATTCTTCGAAGCCATACTGCTGGCAACAAAGACCAGAGCTAGCTCTGCAAAAGTAGCAAAGGTCAACCAGAGACGTCCCTGCATCAAAAAGTAAACCAACTGAGACTGAAAGACGGTCAACATAAGACCTGATACTAAAGCGGATAGTCCGATCCCCAGACCAACAAAGGCATAAACCTTAGCGTAAAATTGATTGAGACCAGTACGGTCTTGTATAATAGTATGATTCATCTTTTCTCCTTTTCTATGAATGTCTTTCCTTGATTATAACAAAGAAAGTTAAAATTAGCTTAAATGGAAAATCAAAATACCGGCTGCAACTGCAACATTGAGACTCTCTGCCTGACCCTTCATGCTAATGTGAACCAACTGGTCTGCACTTTCAACCATGAGGGGACTAATTCCTTGACCTTCATTTCCCATAACCAAGACAAACTGATCTAAATGTGTCAAGTCACGATAATCTTTAGAATCCTTGGAAAGTGTGGTTGCTAGCACAGGGATACCAGCCTTTTTAGCTTCCTCGAGAAGCGCTTGGCTCGACATCCGATAAATGGGCAGATGGAAATGACTGCCTTGCATAGAACGCAAGGTCTTGAGACTGTAGATGTCTGCCGACTTATCTGAAACAATCACTCCTGTAAAACCTGCTGCATCCGCAGTCCGAATGATGGTTCCTACATTACCAGGATCTTGCACATCTTCCAAAAACAAGAGCTTGCCCTGACTAAAGTCAGCTTGCCCTACTTCTTCTTTTTGAACCACGGCAACAATTCCCTGTGGAGTCTGAGAATCCGCCAAATCTAGCAAAATATCCTCTGATACCCAGACAGTTTGCGGAAAAGCAACTAACTGTTCTCGATAACTTTCTAGGGCAAAGATTTTCTCAATCGTCACTCCAGCTTGAACAGCTTCTTCAAACAAGTGCCAGCCTTCAATCAAATAGGCAGACTTGCGGTATTTTTTTTGGTGTAATTTCTTGGCATTTTTTACCACAGAATTGGCTTTTGAGGTTATAATAGTCATAGAAATATTATAACACAATCAAAGGGGTTTGGTATGCAAAAGGTTAGAATGATTGCCCAAGGTAGGGTACAGGGTGTCGGCTTTCGTTGGGGTGTTTACAGCTTGGCACTTGAAATTGGTGGCATCACAGGTCGAGTATGGAATAACGACGATGGCACAGTAGAAATTTTAGCCCAAGCAGACTCATCTGCTACCATGGCAAAATTTATCCAAGAAATCCGCAAAGGACCCACACCTTTTTCAAAAGTCAGCTACTTAGATGTCAAACTAAGCAACTTTCCTCCCTACCCTGACTTTAAAATCGCAAATTAGGTCTCTAGAACTATTGTATATTTTGTAAAAAAACAGTAGAATAGAAAGGTATAATTTTTAAAGAAGGAATAAAAACAGTGAAATCTATTAAACGTTTTGCACTCTCAGCTATGGGAGTGGCTATGTTGCTAGTCTTGACTGGTTGCGTTCAGATTGATAAAGCAACAGGTAAGCCAATTGGTCCCGTTTGGGATTTCTTGGGTGCTCCGATGGGAGAAGCTATCAAGTACTTCGCTACTGATAAAGGTCTAGGCTTCGGTGTCGCTATCATCATCGTAACCATTATCGTGCGCTTGATTATCTTGCCACTTGGTATCTACCAATCATGGAAGGCAACGCTTCACTCTGAAAAGATGAACGCCCTCAAGCACGTCCTTGAGCCACACCAAACACGTCTCAAGGAAGCAACAACTCAAGAAGAAAAACTCGAAGCCCAACAAGCTCTCTTTGCTGCTCAAAAAGAGCACGGCATCAGCATGTTTGGTGGTGTAGGATGCTTCCCTATCCTCCTTCAAATGCCTTTCTTCTCTGCAATTTACTTTGCTGCCCAACATACTGAAGGTGTTGCTCAAGCAAGTTACCTAGGAATTCCTCTAGGCTCTCCAAGTATGATTTTAGCTGCCTGCGCTGGTGTCCTTTACTATCTTCAATCACTCCTTTCACTTCACGGAGTAGAAGATGAAATGCAAAGAGATCAAATCAAGAAAATGGCTTACGTGAGCCCAGTCATGATTGCCGGCTTCTCCCTCATCTCACCAGCTAGTGTCACTCTTTATTGGGTTGTCGGTGGTTTCATGATGATTCTCCAACAGTTTATCGTCAACTATATCGTTCGTCCAAAACTTCGCAAAAAAGTCCGTGAAGAACTAGCCAAGAACCCACCAAAAGCAAGTGCTTTCTCTAAACCAAGTGGACGAAAAGACGTTACTCCTGAACAACCAACTGCTATCACAAGCAAGAAAAAACACAAAAATCGCAACGCTGGAAAACAACGTTCGAGATAAGAAGAAAAAGGCTTAGCTAGTTTGCTAAGTCTTTTTTGCAAGTCATACTCTTCGAAAATCTCTTCAAACCACGTCAGCTTCGCCTTGCCGTACTCAAGTACAGCCTGCGGCTAGCTTCCTAGTTTGCTCTTTGATTTTCATTGAGTATCAAAAGCCCGATGTTTCCATCAGGCTTCTTTTTTATCCATGTACACGTTTCATATAGTCTTGATAACTTTCGGTATCCATGAGTTTCTTGGCATTCTTAACACGGTCTGCTGTTGGTGGTTTGACTCCTTCGAGGGAATATGGAATTCCCAGTTCACGCCACTTGAACTCACCCATGGTGTGATAAGGAAGGATTTCAAACTTATCAACATTTTTGAGGGTCTTGACGAACTTACCAAGTTCAATCAAGTCATCATCTCTGTCTGTCAATCCTGGAACTAGAACATGACGAATCCAGACAGGTTTTCCAATATCTGATAGATATTGGGCACAGGCCAATATGTTTTTATTAGTTTGGCTAGTGACAATCTTGTGCTGTTCTTCGTTGATTTCCTTGATATCCAAGAGAACCAAGTCAGTGACTGCCATGAGTTTGTCAAACTTTTCAAGGTAACGTGGTTTATTACGGAAAGGAAGGGCACAGGTGTCCAAAGTACAGTGGATTCCTTGTTCCTTAGCTTTGGTGAAGAGGGCAATCAAGAAATCAATCTGCAAGAGGGCTTCTCCTCCACTGACTGTAATACCACCCTTATTTCCCCAGAAACCGCGGTAGCGCAAGGCCTCTGCCAAGACATCATCTACTGTCCGTTCACGTGATTTATTGGACTCCATAGCCCAAGTATCCGGGTTGTGACAGTACTGGCAACGCATGTGACATCCCTGCAAAAAGACAATAAAGCGAATACCAGGCCCATCTACTGAACCAAAGCTTTCTGTCGAATGCACCATTCCTGTCACTTGTCCATAATCAATTGTTTCTTCAGACATATCGTTACCTTCCTTGAAAACGTTTTATAGTTTTATTATATCACGACTTGAAGGAAAAACAAGATTTTTGCCTATTTTTTAGAAAGCAATCTGTTTTTCAATTTCATTTTCAATCTATTATCAGATCATTCTTCAAAATCAAAGCCATACAAGGTTGCAAAATAGTCCTCAGGGCGCTCTGCACGGCGGATTTGACGAGCTTTGCCTTCTTCAGTATAGAGGATTTCCGCAGAACGTAATTTGGCATTATACTGGTAGCCCATTGAAAAACCGTGGGCACCTGTATCATGAATTACCAGCAAATCACCTATTTCTGTATGAGGCAGTTCACGATTCACTGCAAATTTATCATTGTTTTCGCAGAGTGAACCGACCACATCTACCACTTCAGCTGGTCCATCTGGATGGGTCACATTACTAATGTGGTGATAGGCTCCATACATAGCTGGACGCATAAGGTTGACTGCTGATGCATCCACACCTAGATAGGTACGGTAGGTTTCCTTCTTATGAGTCACTCTTGTGACCAAAGCTCCGTGAGGGGCCAACATAAAGCGACCCAATTCTGTGAAAATCTTGACCTCACCAAGACCTGCTGGTGTAAGGACTTCTTCATAAACCTTACGAACTCCCTCACCAATCAAGGCGATGTCATTTGGTTCCTGATCAGGACGATAGTTAACACCAATACCACCAGAAAGATTGATAAAGTCTAGAGAAATGCCCAACTTTTCCTTGATTTCAACAGCCAATTCAAAAAGCTGACGAGCCAACTCTGGATAATAGAGATGGGTCACCGTATTAGATGCTAGGAAGGAGTGAATCCCAAAGGTCTTGGCTCCTTTTTCCTTCAAAATTGCAAAAGCTTCAAAGAGCTGGTCCTTAGTCATCCCAAACTTGGCTTCTCCAGGATTGTCCATGATATCTGTTCCCAGTTCAAAAACACCGCCAGGATTGTAACGACCAGAGATAATTTCTGGAATGCCTGCTGCACGCTCTAGATGTTCAATATCTTCAAAAGCATCCAAGTTAATGGTCGCACCTAATTCACGCGCATAGGCATATTCCTTGTCTGGCGTGTTGTTTGAAGAGAACATAATCTCAGAACCGGGGAAATCCAGTTTATGGCTCATCAAAAGCTCTACATAACTAGAGCAGTCCACACCGCAACCTTCCTCTTGGAGGATTTTCAAGATAGCTGGTGTTGGAGTAGCCTTAACTGCAAAATATTCCTTAAAACCCTTATTCCACGAAAAGGCTTGGTTGACAGCTCTTGCCTTCTCACGAATCCCCTTCTCATCATACAAGTGAAAGGGAGTTGGGAACTCGGCAACAATCGCTTCTAACTCTTCTCTATTGATAAATGGTGTTTTCATAAGCTTCCTTCTATTCTATTTGCAAAGAAAGGCTGGGACAATCGTTCCAACCTTTAGTTCTATCTCTTAATCTTCGTCAAAGATATTGCCAACCTCAACATCGATGGCTTGGTTCTTGACATCAATATTGGTTACCTTCAAGAGTGACTTGTAGTCAAATTGCTTTTCACGTTCTTCTTGGGCATTGTCCGCAAAGACTGCGACACCAGCTAGTTCTGAATCAAACTCACGCAAGAGACTGATCATCCCGTTGACAGTTCCTCCGCCTTTCAAGAAGTCATCCACAATCAAGACACGGCTGCCTGCCTTGAGACTACGTTTTGAAAGGAACATTTTCTCAATGCGGTCACCACTTGAACCTGAAACATAGTTGACGCTGACAGTTGAACCTTCGGTAATTTTCAAGTCACGGCGCACAATGACAAAAGGAACATTGAGGACATTGGCAACTGCATTTGCAAGTGGCACACCCTTGGTCGCTACTGTCATAACCGCATCAATTTTTTGATCCATAAAGCTCTTGGCAATAATGCGTCCAATATTTTTCAAGATAGCTGGTGTGCTAAGCAAATCTGACAAGTAGATATAGCCACCTGGCAAGATACGGTCACTTTCTGACAACTTGGCACGCAAGTCCTCAACCATTTCTTTGGCATCCTGGCTCGAAATTGATGGTGTGAAAATGACACCTCCACCAGCCCCAGTTACTGTCTGGATGTGGCCGATTTCGATTTCCTCAAAGGCACGTTTGATAATCACGATATCTTCTGAGATGGATGATTTAGCAGATTCATACTTTTCAGCAAAAGTATTGAGACTAGTTAGTTTATAAGGATTATTAATCAAATAGTTGGAAATGACAACCATCCGATCACTTCTTCTTAATTTCATTTCTATTTCCCATTTCATTTAATTTTGATATTTTATCCATTATACCATATTCACATAAAAAAACGAACATTATTATCCTAAAAAATGCTCATTTTTCTTAAATTATTAATCTAAATCTGGTTTATAGAAGGAACGATTGTCCATAGCGAAGATTTTATTGGTCATCTCTCCCTTATCCACCAAAGCCAGAGCTGTTGACATCATCATCATGCTAGCATCCAGATTGTCAATCATATGGATAATCTCTGCCTCCATGATACGTGGACGAACTGGACTTCCGTACTCTAATAAACCGTGGTGGCTGAGGATAACGTGGCGGAGCAGAACGACTTCTTCCTTGGTGTCATCGATACCGAGTTCCATGACTGTCTTGGTAATTTCACTATCAATTAGAGCGATATGTCCAAGAAGATTGCCTCGCACTGTATACTCAGTCTGGTCTGGTCCCGTCAACTCAATAACTTTAGCCAAGTCATGCAGCATAATTCCTGCATAGAGCAGGCTCTTATTGAGCTGAGGATAGACCTCGCTAATGGCATCTGCCAAACGCACCATGGTCGCCGTATGATAGGCCAATCCCGTTTCAAAGGCGTGGTGGTTGGTCTTGGCGGCTGGATAAGAGTAAAATTCCTTATCATACTTGGTGTAGAGATTTCGGACAATTCGTTGCCAAACAGGATTTTCAATCTTGAAAATCATTTGCGACATATAGTCACGGATTTCCTTGACATCAACTGGCGACTTGACCTTGAAATCAGCTGGATCATTGGGTTCACCGGGTTGAGGCAGGCATAGGGTGATTTGATTGACCTGAGGAGTGTTGTTATAAACTTCTCGACGCCCTTTCATGTGGACAACCTTACCTGCGGTAAAGGCCTCAATGTTATGAGGTTGGGCATCCCAGAGCTTCCCATCAATCTCGCCACTATCATCTTGGAAGGTAAAGGCTAGGTAGTTTTTCCCAGCTCGAGTTTGCCTCAGGTCAACTGATTTGATTAGATAAAAGCCTTCAAACAGCTCATCTTTTTTCATGTGACTAATCTTCATATTCTTCCTCATTTTCTTGGAAATGGAGTAGATCAAGCGCAGGCTCACCTTCTGACAACTCAATGTGACGGAGCGTCCGCTCGATAGCAGTGGTACGACGGTTTAATAGTTCATCAATATTGCCAGAGGCATGTTGGAGGTGTTTTTGTGCCTTAACCAGAATGCCACCAAACTTGCCAAATTCAGTCTTGACACTAGCAAGAGTCTTGCTAATATGGTCAGCACTTTTTTGGATATTGAGAGTCTTGAAGCCAACTGATAGAGAGTTAAGCAGGGCTGATAGGGTACTTGGTCCTGCGACAATAATCTGCTCATCTCGCCTCAAATCATCAAAGAAGACAGGATTGCGGACGATTTCTGAGTAGAGACCTTCTGTCGGAACAAACAAGATTCCAAAATTGGTCGTCCGAGGCGGTGCTATGTACTTGCTCTTGATATCCTTGGCAAAACGCTTGACACTTGCTAGGAGTGACTTGCGACAGCGTTCAATCTCGTCCCTATCACCTGCTTCATAGGCTTCTTCTAGACGGTAATAATCTGCTAGTGGAAACTTGGAGTCAATTGGTAGATAGACGTACTCTTGGTCGCCTTGTCCAGGTAACTTGATGGCATACTCCACTCGTTCACTAGAGTTTTCAACCGTTGCGTATTCTCGTTCATACTGGGCTGGTGTCATGATATCTTCGATAATTTGCCCCAGTTGCAATTCACCCAGAATCCCTCGCGTCTTGGTCCCAGAGAGAACCTTATTGAGAGCACCAACATCGCGGGCAACTGTCTGCATTTCTCCGAGACCACGATTGACAGATTCTAGTTGCTTGGAAACTGTCTCAAAGGAAGCCTGCAAGCGTGTCTGTAAGGTCTTTTCCAACTTTTCCTCGACCGTCTGGCGCATTTGTTCCAAACGTTGCTCATTTGATTCCTGCAGGGCTTGGAGGCGTTGGTCAGTCTTATCTCTAGTTTGGAGGAGATTATCTGTCATTTCTTGACGGACCTGAGTCAGACCTTGGTGCAATTCGATTCGCACTTCTTGCAGGCGATCGCTGACAGCCACTTCCAAATCTTTTTGATCCAACTGGCTGGCTTGTCTGGCTTGCTCAAAGCGATAATCCAACTGGTCTGATAGATGATCTGCCTGATCCTCCAAACACTTACTTAGGTGTTTTTCCTGCTTATCCTGCCTTTGCCAAATGAGAAAGAGTCCAACTAGGTTGGCAATTAATAATAGAACAAGTAAACTTTCCATCCTACCTCCTATCCTTGCTATGCAGTACAACCACATAGCCATCTGGGCAAGTCACCGACACTTCCCTATCTATATATTCGTTAGAAGCGTACACTTTTTTAAAGAAAAAATTTTCCTCTGTCAACTCATACTTGGCACCAAGAATGGTCAGCTGGCTATCCCGAACTGGCATAAAGGCTAGGTAGTCATAGTCTGAACGTGGTTCAAGTTGACTGGTCCCTTCTGGGCAATAGGTAATCAAATTTTGCCCATCCTCAATCGCTATCTGACGCATATAGGGGGCCAACTTGGGATTGCTAGGCAGAAAGACGTTAGCCAGCATATGGTCAATACGACCACCAAGAGCCCCGAAAATAGTGACCTGAGCCTGAGGATTTTGCTCAAAGATGGTTAAAAGAGCCAATTCCAGATCAGTATCATCTTTTTCTGGTCGCGCTTGGACAAAATGCTGAGCACGTTTTTGAATCAACTGACGCTCTTCTGCGGTTACAGAATCAAAATCCCCAACTGCTATGGCGAGAGGAAGTTTTTCCTCCAAGACCCAAAGCGAGCCTCGATCCACACCGACAAAGCAATCAAAATCCGTCCGGTAGTGACCTCGGTCTCCGCCTGCAAAAACGGCAACTCTAGTCCAGTTGTTTTCTGAGAGTTTGTACTCGCTCATTAACATCTCCCTTAAAGACATAGGAACCTGCTACAAAAACGGTCGCACCAGCTTCTTTAGCCTGAGCAATAGTTTGATTATCAATTCCGCCATCGACTTCGATTTCAAAATTCAAGCCTTTTTCCTCACGAAGGGCAACCAACTCACGAACCTTATCCATGGTTTCAGGTAGAAAAGCTTGCCCACCGAAGCCAGGGTTCACTGTCATGACTAAGACTTGGTCAACTAGGTGAAGCACGTGCTTAATGGCTTCAACAGGCGTACCAGGGTTAATGACAACCGAAGGTTTAACGCCGAGCGAACGAATCTTTTGGAGAGCGCCATGAATATGAGGCGTTGCTTCCACATGGATACTGATGATATCTGCCCCTGCACGCGCAAAGTCTTCCAGATGATGCTCTGGATTAGCTACCATCAAGTGGCAGTCAAAGACCATCTTGCTATGGGGACGAAGAGCTTCGACTACACCTGCACCAAAACTGATTTGTGGTACAAAGTGCCCATCCATGATATCGATATGGGCATATTCTGCCCCAGTTGCTTCTAAGCGTTTGATTTCACGTTCAAAGTTGGCATAATC
This sequence comes from Streptococcus mitis, assembly GCF_047462815.1. Taxonomy (GTDB): domain Bacteria; phylum Bacillota; class Bacilli; order Lactobacillales; family Streptococcaceae; genus Streptococcus; species Streptococcus mitis_DO. The sequence continues at coordinate 56,887 of NZ_JASHFB010000003.1, read as the reverse complement.
TGCTGCCAGAATTGACGGAGCAATCTTGTATTGAGACATAGGTTTCTCCTTATTTTGGAATTTTTTTGCTGACTTTTTTATAGGTTTCTCTACGATTTTCAATTTCACTGAGGAATTGTAGGTAGTTGTCAAAACGGAAGGTGGCAATGGTCCCTTCTTCTACAGCTGGCTTGACCGCACAAGACGGCTCATGAGTATGGGTACAGCTACGGAACTTACAATCTCGACTGATACTAGCAAGCTCTGGGAAAGCCTGATTGAGGTCTTCAGCCGTTGTCACTTCATAGTCTAGTGATGAAAAGCCCGGTGTATCTGCAATTTTACCCCCATTGAGGTTGTAAAAACTAACAGCTCGAGTGGTATGACGGCCACGACCCAGACTGTCTGAGATTTCTCCTGTTTCAAGATTGAGGTCCGGTGCGATTTTATTGAGAAGGGTTGATTTCCCAACACCTGTCTGTCCCATAAAGACCGTCACTTTGCCTGTTAACAAAGGCAGGAGTTCCTCTTTACTCGTCACAAAATCGTAGCCAATAGCTCCATAGGTTTGTTGGTAAAAATCCAGTTCTCCTCTATCTTCCAACAAGTCCATTTTGGAAATATAGATGATAGGATGGATGCCCTTGTGCTCCAAAAGAACCAAGAACCGATCCAGCAAATTGCTGTTGAAGTCCGGTTCCTTGACGGACATAATCACCACAGCTTGATCGATATTGACAATAGGCGGACGAACCAGACTGTTTTTCCGTTCGTGAATCTTGAGGATATAACCTTCTGAATTTTCCTCGGCAGAAAAATCTACCCAGTCCCCAACGTAGGGTGTATGGCCTTTTTTACGGAAATTTCCACGCGCGCGTGTTTGATAAACCTGGCCATCACTCTCCACATAGTAGAACCCAGCTAATGCCTTAATGATTTGTCCCTGCATCTTAGAGTCCTTGCCCTTTAAGTGCGTCTGCTAGGCTGGCAAACTCTGCCAAGCTGAGAGCTTCCCCACGCACACTTGGTGACAAGCCCGCTTGATCCAAGGCCTTGGTTAACTTATCCTTGACTTCTTCGGTCTTGCCAAAGTAGCCTGTCAAATTGTTCCACAAGGTCTTACGACGATGAGTGAAACTAGCCTTGGAAACCTTAAAGAAGAAATTCTCGTCTTCCACTGCTACGGCTGGCTCTGGACGACGCACCATTTTTAAAATGGCTGAGTCCACATTTGGCGCTGGCACAAAGACCGTACGAGGCACGATAAAGGCAACCTTGGCAGTCATGTAATACTGCACAGCGATTGACAAACTGCCATAAGCCTTGGTATTCGGCTGGGCTGAAATGCGGTCAGCTACCTCTTTTTGCATCATAACAACAAACTCACTAAAAGGAATCCCACTCTCGATTAAGTGCATGAGAATAGGCGTTGTGATGTAATAAGGCAAGTTAGCTACTACCTTGATTGGCAGGTCAGGATTTTTAAAATTCTGGATATGTTGCGCCAAGTCTACCTTGAGAATATCCTCGTTGACTACGGTCACATTATCAAAATCACGCAAGGTATCTGCCAAAATCGGTACCAAACGGTGGTCGATCTCAAAGGCCATGACTTCTGCTGCACGCTCAGCCAGAAACTCCGTCAAGGCACCAATCCCTGGCCCGATTTCGATGACATTAACCTGGTCATCAATCTCAGCCGTATCCACGATTTTTTGAAGAATATTGGTATCCGTCAAGAAATTTTGCCCGAAGGACTTTTTAAAAGTAAAACCGTGACGCTCCAGCACTGCCTTGGTCACGCTGTAATCTGCAATTCTCATCTATTCTCTTTTCTATTATCTGTTACTTCTATTGTAACACATTCCCCTTATATTTTCGGGTTATCTGGTTATTGTTATCACTTTTCAGAACTCTCCAAACAGATTTTGATATCTAAATTTCTTTCCACTATTGAAGTAAGCGTAAAATTTATTTTTCTAATTCTTTATAGATTGTCTCTTGAAAATGTCAGTTGTTCAAGTAAGGAATAGAATTTTGCTTGCCCCTCTTCTTCGTAAGCAGTTCTATTTGCTTTTACTTCCCTGCATTTCTCGTCATACAGAAAACCGTCATGGTCATCTTCTGTAGATAAGGCTGTGTAGACTTTGGCCATTTCTTCAGGACTAATCGAAAATTTTGACTTAATTTTATAAAGATTTTTCATAAAAGCGCTGAGGTGATCATAGCGGCGCATATCAACTCTGACATTGGTCACACGGATTGCCTGAATTTTGATACCTTTCCACCATTTCCGCATATAAAGCGACAGCATCAACAAGGCCAGTTTATTCTGATAATAGGTCTTGGCAGGGCTATAATGTTTTTGACCAGCTAAATTTTCAAAATCAAGCTTCATGAAAGGATAAAGCATCAGCCCTTGGGAAGAAATATTAATAATCCGACCAGTCTCAGACTTTTCCAACAAACCTTTCAACAAGATAGACAGCAAGAAAGGGGCGACAACATTGGTCGCAAATTGCTTTTCTAAACCATCCTTAGTCAGGATGGGCTTTTTGACTGACAAATCAAAGTCAGCTGCATTGTTAATTAAAATATCTAAAGTCTCTTCTTTTTGGATATACTTCTCTACCGCTTTCCTGACACTCTTCATATTAGATAGATCAACCAAGATATAATCTACATATGGATTTCCTGTCTGCTGACGAATTTCCTCACAAGCTTGCTCGGCAGCTTCTTTCCGTCTACAAAAGAGAGTTACCGACCAGCCCTTTTCAGCCAACTGTTTAGCAGACTGGTAGCCAATACCACTATTGCCACCCGTAATAATTACTTTTTTCATTCCTGACTCCGTTAGTCTGAATACTTAGCCATCACTTCTTCCACTTCTGCCAAGGTTACCCCAAATAACTCCAACCGCTTGAGGAGTTGCTTGCCGTTGGAATAGCCGATGCGAAGCTGTTCGCCTAGATACTCTCTGCGCCTACGACTGTCTGCTCCCGCTAGGAAACCTAGGCGAATCAAATCACCACGACTGATGTCAAACTCGTTCTCGTTTTCAAATTGCTCTGTCACCTGAACCAGCGCTGTTTTCAGGTCCTCATAGCTAGCATGTTCGATTCCCAGAGAACGTCCCTTGGACTTAGATTTGGGAACAGCCTCATCTCGCTTGAGAAAAGCATGCTGCACTGTTGGAATGGCCGTCATAATCATGCGTCGAATCCGTTCCCCATTAAAATCTGGATCTGTAAAGACAATGACTCCATGCAATTCATGCAGGCGCTGAATGCGTTCTATATCCTGGTCATTTATTGCGGAACCTCGTGTTTCATAGGTCTCTACATCAAAGTAACGTTTGAGATTGGCCGTATCATCGCGACCTTCGACCACGATGACTTGGGACAATTTTATTTTTTTCTTTGAGAACATATCTTTTCCCAATCACTCTGGACTTCACTATCTATAAATCTTAATTGCCCAGCGCTTTTCTCAACTCTTCCATCCAACAAATCAAAAATATATCTAAGTTTTTGAGTAAAATTCAAAGATGTTCCTACTATAAATTCTTTTCCAAGTTTATCTGTTACAATGATATATCTATCAAATGTAGTATTAATCTCTTTAAGTGAATCTTCAAATGGTAAGACACACGGGATACTGATATCCGAGCCATCAATTTTTGAAATAATTTTTTCAAAAACAATTCCCATCATTTTAGCTTGCTGTGTTATTCCAACATAATTTTGTCCATATAAACTAAAATCATATTTCTCATTATCATAATTTTTTCGAGAAGTTTCAATTGAACTTCCATCCGCTACTCCAGTTGCTTTTAAAAGTGTCCAAATATCTATTTTTTTAACAATCAAACCTGTTTCTCGACAACATTCAGAATACATATCCAAATTTATTTTTGTTTTATTCCCCTCTAAAACCCAATCTGGTTTACCTTCATTTGAAATAACAATCAAATATTTCTTATCTTTAACTACATTTGGATTACACTTAATATAATCTAGCGCATCTAACCAAAAAATAGCATCTGAATAAAATCTAGGTACTGATTTCCCACCTAAAAAAATTGTCTCTTTAGATTTCTCAACAATATCTTCATATCCCGGAGATATTTTTAACTTATAACGTGCATCTATCCTCTCTATATATCTACTTAAAGTATTATCAGTGTAGTCTGATCCTAGCTTTACCTCATCTAGGAATTTCTCAATTACTCTCTTTATTTCATCGACACTCGTAGTTGATATTTTCCAATCAACTTTTTTTAATAGCTTATTTTTTTCATCTATTAGTTTATTATTTATAACCTTCAACTCTTCTGTATATTTATTGATTCTTTCAAAGTAATCCTCTTTAAATTTTGAAATTTGATTATACATAGTTTTCATGTCGTCAACTTTTTTATACTTATTTATATCACTGAAAAGATTATTATTTACAATATTTTTAATACTTGTCTCTAACAACTTATTCGAGTTTTCAATATTTTTAATTATCTCCCTCGCCTTTTCTACTTTTTCATTCCTTGCATTAATTATATTCAATTCATTTTCTAGATATTCAATTTGTGTTACATATGGGATATATACATCTTTTTTTATTTTATCGAATGAATCTACTATTTTCTCTCCTAGAACATAGTCTTTCAGTGGAAATAGCAAACAATTATTATCAATTACAAAAAATGATTCTTTTATCATTTCCGTAGTAAAATCTTTATTATATTCTTTAATAATATTTAACATTCCATCTCCTTGTCTTAATACTTTATTTTAAAAATACGCTCTGCATTTGCAGTCGTTGCTGCCGCTAGCTCTTCTGCCGTCATGCCACGCAAGTCAGCGATAAAGTCCACTACATAGCGAGTATAGGCTGTTTTATTTTCACGACCACGCTTGGGTACAGGTGCTAAGTAAGGCGCATCCGTTTCCACCAAAATCTTGTCCAAAGGTAACTCTTTAGCTGCTTCTTGGATGTCAGTTGCTTTCTTAAAAGTCACCACTCCTGAGAAGGAAATGGTCATGCCAAGTTCGACAAACTTCTCTGCCCATTCAAGAGACCCTGAGAAAGAATGCATAATGCCACCACGACGACCAACGCCCTCGCTCTTGATAATCTCATAAGTATCTTCTAGCGCATCACGGGTATGGACCACAAAAGGCAAATTCAAATCCTTAGACAACTGAATCTGACGACGAAAAACCTGCTCCTGCACTTCCTTAGGTGCTGTCATCCAATGGTAGTCCAATCCAATCTCACCTAAGGCAACTATCTTTGGATGCTTGAGCTTGTCAAGCAAGTAGGCTTCAATCTCCTCTGTGTAAGTCCCTGCTTCTGTCGGATGCCAACCGATAGTCGCATAGAGCTGGTCATACTCATCCACCAACTCCAAAGCACGCTCAATCGTCGGTTTATCAAAACCAACAATATTCATCTGTGTCACACCCATCTCAGCAGCCAAGGCAATTTCTTCTGCCTCACGACCCGCAAATTCTTCTACATTCAAGTGTGTATGTGTATCAAAAATATCCAAACTATATTTCCTTCTCTTTCCTCAATGTTCTTTAACTACCAAAAGAAAAGACTTTCTCTCTTCTATACTTCCCTATATTTCCTCTAGTTTCTATTCACTTTGGTTAGTACTTGGTTAGTTCTATGGTTAGCATCTACAGATGAATTTGATTAAGTTTCTCTCTCAATTCATCCTGTATATTTTTTGTTACATGACTATAGATCCTTAAAGTGATAGATTCATCTCTATGTCCAACTCGCTCCATAATAGCCTTTATAGGTATCCCTAGTTCAGCCAACAAACTAATATGAGAATGTCTAAGCATGTGAATATTATAGGATCTGTGCCCACCTAACACTACTTCACAAATATTTTTGATAAATCTATATAACAAAGGTTGTCTCATAATGTTACCCTGCTCAGTCACAAAGATGAACTCCTCATCAAAACAGTTACTACGAAAGTACTCGATAATTTCCAAGCAACGTTCACTTATTACTATAGTCCTTACAGAACCTACTGTTTTCGTTGTCTGTAAGATTCTCTCATCATATCCATGAGCAACATAATCTATAGTATGATCAATTGTTAAAAGATTCGCTTTGAAGTTTACATCTTGATAGCGAACCCCTATAAATTCTGCGAAACGAAGACCAGTTAAAAAGATAAATTCCATTGCCAAAGCATAACGCTTATCTTTATTGTGACTTTCACAATACGATAAAACCTGTCCTAGTTCCTCTTTACTAATGAAATTATCCTTAGCTTTTTGCAACTTCTCATAGTCCGCTTTCTGCTTTGGAATTACCACCCCTTTAACTGGAGAATCAGAAATATATCCGACCTTTACAGCATAATTAAAGAGACCATTCAAATATATCTTCCGATTTTTTCTTGTTGAATTTTGAACATTCAAATTCATTAAATATGTTTGAACTAACTGTGTAGTATAATCTGATATTCTCAAATTTCCTACTGTTTCCATGAAAAGTTCTAAACTTTTCATCTCACTTCTATAACTAGAGGATTTTATCTCACTGGAACGAATCGTTTTCCATTCTTCTAATAGCTGACTAAAAACTATTTCTCCTAGCTGTTTCTTTTCAACTTCCTCTTTTGTAGGGGCTGTTAGAAGTTTTTCAATTTTTAGCGCTAAGCGACGTTTTGCTTCTGCTTGAGAAACTCTAGATTTTGATTTTAGAGTCACAGAAACTTGTTTCCACTTTTCCTCTCGTTCATGATAGAATTTCTCATAATAACGGTATTTCCCATTATCCAATTCTTTAAAAAACATTTCTTCTCCTTGTACTTTTGAAGCAAAGGAAAGCTATGTAGCATAGCTTAATTATAACATAACTACATAGCTTCCTCATATTTATTTTGTTTATACAGCAAAAATTCCTTATAACCTTCAACGTTTATATATACTCTCTTATGAGAAGGCTTCAAAATGTATCCTTGGAATTTTTCATTTCTCCGCATTTCTGTTAGATCATTGTTTAAGGTTTTTAACGGAACATCAAATAATTCCGTAATTCCTCTCTTGCTTTTATATATATTTTCCATAAAATTCTCCTATTTGATATAATAGGGTTGGTAAAAGACATTTTCTTTTATTACCTACTTAGCTTGTCAGTTGCTCCGCTAAAAGTATCTGACAGGCTTCTTATATTATCGTAAAACTCCGTAGTATATTCTTTTACACCATGAGGAGTTTCATGTTTTGTGGTACGTGAAAATGTCGGAGGACTGTTAATTTTATAAGTTTCCATAAGTTCACCCTTTGTTATTGTCACTTCCAAAGGCTTTTCAATTCCTCTGCTAGTTCGATAAATTCTGATACCCTTGGGATACATGTATAGGCGCGCACCTTTTATAATTGCTTTAGTTTGTGAACCCTCATCACCTATCTGCAAATTAGATAAATAAGCAATCAAATAATTCCCAACTTTATCAGCCCTCTTTAGTCGCTTGGTCTTTGTAAAACCTTTCCCCCACATCTTAGCAAGGTCATTGTTAGGAATTGTTAGTTCGGAATCATTCTTTAATAACACGTGTAAATGCCACCTTCCACTAGCTTGTGGTTCAATGACCGTAATATAATCAACATTTCCAAACTGATTACGAATGCGTCGAATGAACGCTTTGAAATCCATGTAAACTATTGCTGTTTCGGTAATATGGTCACGATAAGTCAACGTAATCCAGAGCTGATTTTTTCCGCCAGTAAAATTATGGGCTATTAATCTCCGTAACTTTTTCATAGTTTGCTTTGTTGACTTAAGATTATCTAACCTACTATTGTTTGAAGTATCCATATCATGAATTTCTCCAGTATCAAGATTTACATAACGCTTACCTTCTATCACTTTGATAGTTTGTTCTTGTTGACCGTTAGCGGTTGTCATTTCGATCGTATTACCATACACGTAACTTTTTACTATCTTACCATGTTCTATTCGCTTCATATTTTTACCTATATAAATATTCTTTTGTGCTTTTGTTTGACGCTTATCAAGTTAAGGCGTCGCACTATCGATGATTAAATTCAGATTTATTCCATGATTTATTGACAATAGGGACCCTAAGATTATAAAACTGATTGTGTCGGCACGGCGAACAAAGTTCGACCGCACCGCCCCAACCAGTCTAATCTATCTTAGCCTATTATCAACAACTTTCACAGCATAAAGAATTTAACCATCTAAGACCACGGATGTTTCAATTTGAACAACGCCCCTTTAATCGTTCGTCTATCTGATTCATTACATATGATGAATACTAGATAGCGCAACCCATCCTTTACATATAGATCAGCGAGACCATGAAGAGCATATTTGTGCAAATAAAAGATCCAAGTATCTTTTATTCTTAATAAAACGTCTAAATCTATCTCTCCAAAAATTTGAAACCGAAAAACCACACACCTAGCTCCAAATTCTCGAATCCCATGGTTATCAATTGCACATAAAGGAACTCTTTCATCTGCTACATGCACTCTCTGAATTGACTTACTCCCATCAGCTTGATCAACTTCCTGCTCCTCATAAATCGGAGATAGCGAATATACAAACTGATTTTCCTGAATATTTTCTTTCACTAATTCTACCAATACATTTTGCGTAGAAGCTAGAAATCTATTCCAGTTTTTTTGATTTTCTTCTATCTGGACTTTCCTCTGATACTCTTGAAGTCTTATTCTACACAGATGATAAGCCTCTTTAATACCTTCAAAAACCTTCATAGGTATTTCTTCAATAATCGACGGCATATTTCCCTCCTTTAAAGTGCGACAACTTCAATGACTTTTGCAGTCAAACTAAGCTGGTTACGATATTCTCCGTATACAATTGCTTTCTCAATGTCTACAATTTCTACAGATGTCAGCATTGGTTGAAACGTATCATAATCCTTCATAGATGCAAATGGAACTTTTACAGTGATTTGCTCCCCAATATTATTTTTTTCGTTTGGATAGTCACTTTCATCAGAAAAGATAAGCACGCCGACTTTTACGCCCTTTTCCGTTTCTGAACTAGTCTCACTTCTTTCTATCCACCTTGTAGCAGAAATAAAGCGTAACTCTTTTTGAGCAAGGAATAACGAAGCATTAAACTCTGTAAAATGTGATAAATTCTTAAGTGACATAATTTAAAACCTACTTTCTAAACTTAAAAGTAAATCGTCTACTTTTAAGCAAATAAACACTGTGACGATTACAGATAACAACGTTTAAAATTACACCTCCTTATCTATTAGGAGAAATTTAAACAGAATTCGGAGGAGATTATAAATTTTTTAATTCTTTTCGTAGAATCTCTATAATACGCTCATAGTGTCTTTTTACAGTTTTGTCGCTTAATCTAACCTCCTTGGCAAGATGCGAGAATGATTTATTCTCAAAAACAACTCCAAACAAGATTTTTTTGTCTCTATCACTCAACAATCTCTCAATAGCATCCTTTATAATAGCAATTTCTTCTTTTTTAATTAAGAGAGATAATGCATCACTATCATTTGCTATCGCATCTAATAAAGAACCTTTAGCAATTGAACTACTGTCTAAACTACACAGACCGTACGATCTATCTTTTCTACATAAATTCTCATAAGACTGGTTTAATAAGTTATCTACCTTTTTCCAGTCGTCAGTAAGTACAGCTCTTTGAATCGCTTTTTCTCTACGTTGTTCTACTTTTGTTAAATCTACCATATGGTTGGTACCTCCTTTGGGATTTACCAACCATACATAGTTTGTCTCCTTACGCTATCGTCAGTGGAAAAAACTTAGTAGTCTTTTTAGATAGAAACAGTCAGATGTATAAAAAAATAGCAGTTATACAAAATCGTATAACTGCTATGCATTTCACTCGCTATTTATATAATAAAAATTTCATAATCATTCACCAATTTATGGACTTTCATACACCACTGACTGGTTAACTTACACATAAATATATTAAATTCAATCACTGAAAAACATTCTCACTATCGAACACTAATTCAGAATAAAAAACATCAGGTGTTTGTTTAATAATTTTTAAATGATTTGTTCTTTGTGACTGTGTAAATTTAATTTGTATTCCATGTTTACTATTATAATTAACAAAGTATGTTTCTGGATTCTCTGCTAAACATTCTAACGTACTTAACTCAGCCATGATTATTCTGATTTTTCTTTTTTCCTCTTGACTATCAACAAATACAAATGAGACTGCGGGAATCATTCCTAGCATGTTAGCTGTATCTCTCAATTTATCTATGTTGTTTTTATCAAACTCAAATGATTTACTTTCTTTCGCAGGGAAATTTCTGCCTTTTACTGAAATTGCCAGTTTTTTGTTCTCATCACTTCTTCTAACTGCTATAACATCTGCACCAACATGATCAATAAGAGCAACAGACCAATTATTTAATCCTAAAATATACATAACTAAAGACTCTGAAAAATCTCCAAATTGCTTTGGAAACCGAAGATCTCTTTCATCTAGACTACTCATAATTTACCTCGACACTAACTCCCAGTCCGAGAATGGTTTAGTAATTTTTTTATAAACAGATGCACCTGAAATACTCTCTTTAATCTGAGGGAAAAATAAAGAAATCACTCCATTTTCACCATAATAAGTAAATTGATAATTTTTTAAACGAATATAGATAGTTGGGTGTCTATTCTCATTATAATCTATAGTTATATTTTGGATATTTTCGAATAAAAATTTTTGAGTTTGAGACAATTCAGCGTCCTCTTTTCCAAAATTATGAATGTACGAGATAATAAATTTAGATTCACAAACCGTAATCGAACATACTCTCCCCTTAAAATCTGTAAATAATTCAAAATTCTTAAATTCAAATTCTTGAATTATATTATTTAGTAGGTACCATTTTACAATACCTCTTCCATACTTATTACAAATCTTTAGATAACGTTCATTTTTATTTTCTTTAGCTATCATCCAATCAATAAATGTAATATTTTGATCAAATGTTCCTTTAGGAAATTCTGATATGAACTTATGTAAGTCATCTTTTTTTACTGGATTATATTTAATATCTGTGTTTGCTACTGAATAGCCCTGAAGAATTGCTGATACTCGACCACCATCATCTACACTCCCATAGCATTCAGCTGAAATTCGTCCTCCACTTACACCATTATAATAACGAAATAAAACTTCTACACGTTCGTCATTATTTGTTTGTAAGAAAACATTCAACAAGCCAAAACTCATATTATTTACTTCCTTCCTACTTTTTAACTTTCCACATTGTAATACCATTTTTATAATTATATTCTGCTTTATAGCCAGCAGCTTTTATTAATGTTATAGTTCTTTTACATATTGTTTCTACATCTTTTCCAGTATTAAAATAAAGCCAAGTAGGTAATTTATCATATAAAGGCGTATCTCTGAAATATCTAGATTGATAAAAACTATAAAAACTAGCATTAAATACATTTCTAGAGAAAAATTTAGTTCTTCCATCATAGTTATAACTCATTAACTTTTCGGTTCTTTTAAATTCCTCTATAGCATACTTTTTAAAAGCTCTATATAATTGTTCTTTTTGACTGGTGCTCATAACCTTAGTTTTATGGTAAACACTATACGCTTTTGCAGTTGCAGCAGAATATACTAACATCAGACCATACTCCTATTGTATTGTTTTTTATCTATTTTAACACAAAAATGTACAGTTCGCTATCCTATATCTTTTTTTTAGACAGTTAATTGTACTTAAAAAATCATATGAAGGATAGTAGAATAGTACAAAAGAGGAAATTACGGATGGAAGCTAATCAATTACAAAAATACATAGCAGAGCGTATAAGAGAATGTAGAAAAGAACAAAATCTCAGCCAAGAACAATTATCCAATCAAGCCGGGCTAGGTGTTAAAGCAATACAAAACATCGAGAATATGAAATATGATTTTAAAATACACACACTTGAAAAGGTTCTTACAGCTTTAGGAATGACCGTAGAAGACTTCTTTAATTTCCCGCTTTCAAATAATTCCGTCCCTATGACTACGTTGATTGATAACATCTCAGATTTATCACACACAAAAAAATTAAAAATTATTTCTTTGTTCAATGAAATTGTCAAAAACATAGATTAAAAGAGGAAGTCTCAATGAATTCCTCTTTTTGTATGCTACTTTAACTTTCCTTTGGTTAGTTTTATGGTTAATTTGTGCCTCAATAATGTCATGAGGCCTTAAACTGCACTCCAGACGCTCTAAGTATGCGTATCAAAAATCATCTCTTCTAACCTCGTTTTCTATCTACTATTATACCAAAAAACTGACCTCTCTCCTCATCTGTAAAAAATATTCTAAAATCCATCGTCGTCTCTTGACGCTATTTTTCCAAAGCAGTATAATAGCACTTATTGAAATTTTCAGAAAAGGAAAATACCATGTTTACAAAATTAAAACAGACTTTTATTGGTCGTCCTCTTAAGTCCTTAACAGAAGGCGAAGGAGGTCTGCTGGGAAAAATGCAGGCCTTGGCCATGTTGTCAAGCGACGCTCTATCTTCCATTGCCTATGGGCCTGAGCAAGTAGTCCTCGTCTTGGCTAGCCTCTCTCCTCTTGCGATATGGTGGAGCCTTCCTATCGGCCTTTTTGTCCTCCTGCTCCTAGCTAGCCTGACCGTCTCCTACCGTCAAATCATCCATGCCTATCCTCAAGGAGGAGGGGCCTATATGGTTACTCGAGAAAATCTATCTCCCGAGCTAGGCTTGATTGCTGGAGGTAGTCTGCTGGTTGACTACATGCTGACTGTGGCGGTATCGGTATCATCTGGAGCTGACGCTATCACAGCAGCCCTCCCTGCCCTCCACCCTTACAACCTTCACATCTCCATTTTTCTGGTTTGCTTGCTCATGCTCTTGAATTTACGAGGCTTAAAAGAATCTGCCAGTTCACTGATGATTCCTGTCTATCTCTTTATCATCAGTACTGTCTTTCTCTTGCTCTACGGAATCTTTCAACTAATGACAGGGTCTCTCAGCTATCAGGCAACTTCACCTATTGGACATGCTATTCCGAGCCTGTCTATCGTTCTCATTCTAAGAGCCTTTACCAGCGGATCTGCCTCTCTAACTGGGGTTGAAGCTATTTCAAATGCCGTTCCCTTTTTCAAGGCTCCGAAAGAAAAGAATGCTGCTCAGACCTTGACCATCATGGCCTTGATTTTAGGTTTTCTTTTTGCAGGCATTACCTTCCTAAACTACTGGATGGGTATTATGCCTCAACACGGAGAAACTATTCTTTCACAGATGGCTCAAGGCATCCTTGGTAATTCCTTCTTGGGTCACCTTGGCTATTATATCTTCCAATTCTCCACAGCCTTGATTTTGGCCGTAGCTGCAAATACTGGCTTTTCGGCCTTCCCTATGCTGGCTTACAATATGGCTAAAAACAAGTACATGCCCCATCTCTTTATGGAAAAAGGAGACCGGCTAGGCTACTCCAATGGAATTTTAACTCTGGCTTTTGGGGCTATGATTCTTCTTCTCATTTTTAATGGCAACACCGAACGCTTGATTCCTCTTTATACTATCGGGGTCTTCGTTCCCTTCGCCCTATCTCAGACTGGGATGATTCGTCATTGGAAAAAGGAAAAAGGGACCAACTTCTTAAAACCTGCTCTTGCTAATATCCTTGGGGCAATCATTTGCTACGCTATCGTGTTGATCCTGCTCTTTTTCCGTCTCAGTGATATCTGGCCTTTCTTCCCAATTATTCTCGTACTCACCCTACTCTTCTTGGCGATTCACAGTCATTACCAAAAAGTAGCCCAACAACTGCGACTCTATGAAGGCATCGAAAAACGTACCTACGATGGAAATCTAGTTCTCGTCCTAGTAGGGAATGTCACCCGCGTCAGCGTTGGAGCCATTAACTACGCTCAAAGTATCGGTAATGAAGTCTTAGCCATGCACATTTCTACTAAGGAAACAGCAGAAAAAGACCAAGAAATTCTCCAAGAATTTGTCGATTACTTCCCAACCATTACTCTGAAAAATATCAAGACCAGCTACCGCGACATCATCACCCCTACTGTCAAGTATGTCAAACGGATCTCTGAGGATGCCCAGAAAAAGAACTATACAGTCACTGTCCTTGTACCCCAGTTTATACCTAATAAACCTTGGCAAAATATTCTACACAATCAAATGAGCCTCAAACTCAAATACGCCCTTCGTTGGCACCAAGACGTCGTTGTCGCTAGCTACTCATATCACTTAAAAGAATAAAGAAAAGGCCCTACCAGAAGCAAGAAGCGTCTGGTAAGGCCTTTTTCTGAATTCAGCCACTATGCTTAACTGAAAAGCATGACTAGGAATATTATTGAATATGGTTAGCTAAATCTTCCTGAGCTTTTTTATTTGACTCAGCTTTTTCTTTCAGCCATTTTTCATAGAGTTCTTGGTACTGTTTAGCAGTTACTGCCTCTTTTTGCAATTCAACATATTTGTAGTTGTCAGCATTTCCTTTATTCCCAACGAATGAGAATGGGCCTGTAAACGGTACAGTCTTACGGAAGATTGGGTTAGCTCCGCCACTTTGAACCGGTAGGAAGAGGGCGCTATCTGTCAACCAAGCTTGGGCTTCAGCATATTTTTCATAGCGAGCTTGAGTATCTGTGATTTCCGCATCTGCCTGATCCAAGAGTTTCTTGTAGTCAGCAAGACCAATCTTGTCCTTGACTTCCTTGTCTTTTCCTTCAGATAAGCCCATGTTTTTCAACTGAGAACCTGTCTCTGGATCAAGGATAGCTAGGTAAGTCTTAGGATCTGAGTAATCTCCACCCCATCCTGAGATGTCGATGTCGTAGTCTTTTTGTTCTGCTGTATCTGCAAAGAATGTAGCTTGATCCTTCTCGTCTGGAGAAAGTTGGATAACATCAATGACTACATTATCCTTACCAAGAGTTTCTTCCACTGTTTGTTTGAACGATCCAGCCTGTTGCACATCCAACTTAGCAGTCTGGTCAACTGGCATATCCAAATGAATTGGGAAAGTTACTCCCTGTGCTTGCAGACTTTCTTTGGCCTTAGCAAACTTCTCTTTGGCCTTGTCAGGGTTCAAGAAGGCTTGCTTACCATCGTTTAGGTTGATATTTGCCCAATCTTTACCGTAGTTGACAATTTTCTCATTGACAATGTCACCAAAGTTCTTATCGCCAACTTGGACAAAGTTACTTGGTGTAACTGTGTTACGTAAGATACGGTCTGCTCCATCTTCACCATTTGTCTGTGCTGCATAAGCATGACGGTCAAAGGCAAAGTTGATAGCCTGACGGAAATCTTTATTCTGCATAGCTGCGCGTGAATCTGTCTTTTCCTTATCAGACTGTTTCATAGTCTGCTTGTAACTTTGACGATTAACGTTGAAAAGATAATAGAAAGTAACTGAGTTTTGTGGTGTGTAGGTAATCTTGTCCTCATTGCCCTTCTTGAGTTCAGCAAAGGCTGAACTTGTTGGGAAGATACGGCCATCAGTATAGTTACCATCCAAGAAACCTCTAGCAATACTGTCTTGGTCAGAACCGTCAAAGAAAGAGAGTTTCACTTTCTCAATTTTGACATTGTCCTTATCCCAGTAATTAGGGTTTTTATCAAACTCAATCAAAGATTTTGATGAGAAAGATTTAAACAAGTACGGACCATTTGACAAGATACTTGATGGTGTCACACTTCCAAAGTCATCTCCCTTAGACTTCAAGAAGGCTTCATTTACAGGATTAAGGATACTTGCTGTTGTTTTAGAGTTCCAATAAGTCTCAGGTTGGTTGAGGGTGTATTGTAGAGTGTAATCATCCACTGCCTTAACACCAACAGTTCCAAAATCGGATGATTGTCCTTCAACATAGTCTGCTAGACCCTTGATAGAGTCTTGTACCAAGTACAAGTTTTCAGCTTTTTTATCAGCCGCATACTTGAGACCAGTCACAAAGTCATGAGCGGTTACATCCGCATACTCTTCTCCTTCAGAAGTGTACCATTTAGCCCCCTGACGGATTTTATAAGTGTAGGTCAACCCATCTTTTGATACTGTCCATGACTCAGCCATAGAGGGGATGAGATTGCCATACTGGTCATTTTCCAACAAACCATCAATCAAGTTGGTTGTGATACTAGATGTAGAGTCTCGTGTAGAGGTAATATAATCCAAGGTATCAGGGTTGCTGACAAAGATATAAGAGTATGTCTTGTCTGCATTGCTTGATTGGGATGACCCGCATGCCGCTAGAGCTAGACCTGCTGTCAAAGCCATAGCTCCAAAAAGCATAACTTTTGATTTCTTCATGATTATTCTCCATTTTTTACAGTATGTGAAATATTATACACCATTTGAGCAAAAATATAAAGCCTTTTTGAACTTTTTTACAAAAATAAAAATCAGTAGACTCGAGTTCCTACTGATTTTTGCTATGGTTCGTTTGGATTATGCAGCCAAAACTTTGCGTCCTTTACGACGACGAGCTGCCAATACGCGACGACCGTTTTTAGTTGACATACGGTTACGGAATCCGTGTTTGCGCGCACGACGAAGTTTACTTGGTTGATAAGTACGTTTCACGATGAATACCTCCTCATAGATTTTGTATTCGTTTAGCCGGCTATAAAGTGATCAGTTACTAAACATACTTTACTATTCTATCTGATTCTTTCACTTTTGTCAATAGCTCTAGGCAAATGTTTCCAGCTTTTTCGAATGTAAGCCCTATCTACGATACTGTTTCAAGAAACGAGTCATCTTTTCTTGGATTTGGGCTAGTTCATCGACACGAGGAAGGTAAACGATACGGAAGTGGTCTGGTTCCTGCCAGTTGAAGCCTCGACCATGAACCAAGAGAACCTTTTCCTGCTTCAAGAAATCAAGGACAAACTGTTCATCATCATCGATACGGTACATATTGCGGTCGATTTTAGGGAAGATATAGAGTCCAGCCTTGGGTTTAACCGCAGACAAACCTGGGATATCTTGAATGGCATTGTAGATGAAGTTTCTTTGCTCGTAAATTCGTCCACCAGGAAGAAGCAATTCATCGACTGATTGGTGGCCACCCAAGGAAGTTTGTACGACTTGTTGGGCCAAAACGTTAGAGCAAAGGCGCATATTGGATAGCATATTGAGCCCTTCTATATAGCCCTTGACATGAGTCTTAGGTCCAGACAAGACCATCCAACCCACACGGAAACCAGCAATACGGTGGGATTTTGATAGACCATTCATGCTGACACAGAAGACATCAGGTGCCAAGCTCGCCACAGGCGTATGCACATGTCCATCCATAACCATGCGGTCGTAAATTTCATCCGCAAAGATAATCAAATCGTTTTGACGGGCAATTTCAATGATTTCCAATAAGAGTTCCTTAGGATAAAGGGCTCCAGTTGGGTTGTTTGGATTGATAAGGACTATTGCCTTGGTATTGGAAGTGATTTTTGACTTGATATCGTCAATATCTGGGTACCATTCTGCTGCTTCATCACAGACATAGTGAACGGCATTTCCCCCAGCTAGGCTGACAGCTGCTGTCCAGAGAGGATAGTCTGGCATTGGCACCAAGACCTCATCCCCGTTGTCCAAAAGCCCCTGCATGGACATGACAATCAGCTCACTGACACCATTTCCAAGGTAGATGTCATCAATATCTACATTTGGGAATTTCTTCAATTGGCAATACTGCATGATGGCCTTACGGGCTGAGAAAATCCCTTTGGAGTCAGAGTAACCTTCACTATCACGCGCATTCATAATCAAGTCATGAATGACTTCGTCTGGCGCTGTAAAGCCAAATTCTGCTGGATTTCCTGTATTCAGACGTAAAATCTTTTCTCCGTTTGCTCGCATCCGCATGGCTTCTTCCAAAACAGGACCACGGATATCATAAGCAACATGCTCTAACTTACTAGACTTGTTATATTCTTTCATCTTGTTTCCTCAATTCGTCAGGATAGTAACATTATACCACTAGAAAGAAAATGCGACAAGTTTGCTGAAATGTTTTACTAGACTAAGATAGAAAAAAAACCTCGCTAAAAGCGAGGCCAAGACAGGGGAGATAGCAGGTATTTTGCGAAAGTCACATCACATACCAAAAGATAAACCTAGAAAAAGCAAGCCTAAAAAGGAGTCATAAAGAAGATTGAACATGAGGAAAAGTCCCCATATCATCAAGTAATCCCAACGCCCACTTCGTTTTGCAACTAGGAATAAGATTAGATGGTAGAGTACATGAAAGACTAAAAATCCGATAAAACCTGGATAAAGAAACGGTACCAGACTCTCTAATTGCCAGATCATGATAACTTCTACTAAGATTGAAACTAGGATGATGCCATAATAAAGGAAATTTGATTTTTTTGTTTCTTGAAAAGAGTTTTTCATCATTCTCCCTCCCTTCACTTCTTCCCTGCTATCCTTTCTTTTATTTTATCATATATTTATATAGATTTTAAGCGCTAACATTCTTTTAAAAAATACTTTTTTTGCTTTACTTCTATAGTGAAAAGGTTTACAATTATAGTAAGAAAATTTCAGGAGGTTTCATTATGGCACAACGTTACCAAAATATCATGGTCGCAATCGATGGTTCTAAGGAAGCGGACTTGGCTTTTGTCAAGGGAGTTCATTCTGCTCTACGAAACGACGCTAAACTCACCATCGCACATGTCATTGACACACGCGCACTCCAAAGCGTATCCACCTTTGATGCTGAAGTTTACGAAGAACTCCAAGTCGACGCTGAAAGTCTGATGAAAGAGTACGAAAAACGTGCTAAAGATGCTGGGGTGGCAGATGTTCATATCGTCATTGAAATGGGCAATCCAAAGACCCTACTGGCACGTACTATTCCAGATGCAGAAGAAATTGACCTCATCCTAGTTGGCGCAACTGGTCTCAACGCCTTTGAACGCCTCTTGGTCGGCTCTTCATCTGAATACATCCTCCGCCATGCTAAGGTCGATTTGCTGGTTGTGAGAGAACAAGAAAAAACCTTATAATCACGAAGAAAAGGAGCTCAACGCTCCTTTTTGTTTACTATTTATACTCTTCGAAAATCTCTTCAAACCACGTCAACGTCCATCTACAACCTCAAAACAGTGTTTTGAGCAGCCTGCGGCTAGTTTGCTCTTTGATTTTCATTGAGTATTATTTCTCTCTTTATGGCGTTCGTAAGCCTTGAGCTGGCGCTTCAGTTCCTTTTTAATAGCAGGTTCTGGAGCATATTTTTCTTCCCAATCATCTGGTTTTAAGATTTTATGGGTCACTGGATCAAAATGAGCCTTGCCATCTGGAAAAATTTTCCCCATATTGGCCTGATGAACAATATCAAAAATACGTTCTGGGTCCACCCCCATCAAGACAAAACTACCGTAGGTAAAGTAAAGTGTGTCAATCAAGGCATCCACCTGCCCTATCAAATTTTGCTGAGCAGGCGTCTTCTTAGCTACTTTATCTGCTGCCTTATCAAGAGCTTGATGAAGTTGCGATACAGCTTGATCAAAGTCCTCTTCAGAAGGACTGGCAGCTCGAACAAACTCCACCAATTCTTCTATTTTAAAGCCAGCCCTGTGGGTTGCACCTTCTAAATCCCAAGCTCGAGGTTCTTCTTGGGTTCGTTCATCCATCATGTGGTGGAAGGTCTTGACCTTATTGAAATGATAGTCGCGGCTGACAAAGACTTTTTCTGAAGCCAAAACACCAAAATGTTCCAAGGCCTTGTGGATTCCGTCTTGCTGATTGCTGGTGGTAATGTGCTTGGCAACTTCCTTGACACTGCTACTACCATTTCCCATAGCGACCGACATACCGACACCAGCCAGCATTTCAAGGTCATTATCTGAGTCACCAAAAGCCATGACTTGGTTGAGGTCAAAGCCATATTCTTTCCCGACTCGGCGTATGCCTTCCAATTTAGAGTTTCCTTGATTGATGACATCCGCTGCAAAAGGATTGCTACGTGTCAATTTCAAGTCTTCAAAATCAGCTGCCGCCTTCTCAGATTCTTCCGGTGTCATCAGCATCAAGACTTGATAGATAGGCTGATTCATCAGATGAAGCAGGTCTTCTTCCTTTTGGGGAACAACCTTGCTGACCATACGATTAAAGGAATGACTCACTGTCCGAGTTAAAACTGAGGGAACGAAGCGACTGATTCGTTGGGAAAAAGAACCCAAACCAAAGGACATGATTTTGGAACCCAACATGGCATCCCTGGTCCCTAGGGCAATTTCCTTGCCCTCTTTTTTAGCATACGTAATAAGCTGGCGCAAATGTAACTTGGAAATAGGACTCGTGAACAAGACTCTGTCTTTAGTAAAGATATACTGGCCATTATAGGTTACCGCAAAATCCAGGTCCAAATCGTCCATCAATTCCTTAACAAAAAAAGGTCCTCGTCCTGTCGCTACACCGACAAGCACCCCTTGTTCTTTGACAATCTTAATCGCGTCCTTAGTGGATTTCAAAACACTCTTACGATCGTTGACCAAGGTTCCATCGATATCAAAAAAAACAGCTTTGACTTCCATCCTATCCCAATCTCCCCTTTTGTGATACAATGATTATACCACATTTCAGAAAGAGTGAGTAAATCATGCCTAAGAAAATCCTTGTTTTACATACGGGTGGGACTATTTCCATGCAAGCCGATGCTTCTGGCGCTGTCGTGACAAGTTCAGATAATCCCATGAATCATGTGTCTAACCCACTTGAAGGAATCCAAGTCCACGCCTTGGACTTTTTTAACCTGCCAAGCCCCCATATCAAACCCAAGCATATGCTGGCCCTCTACCAAAAAATCAAAGAGGAAGCTGCTAACTACGATGGGGTGGTAATCACACACGGAACCGACACTTTAGAGGAAACAGCTTATTTCCTTGATACCATGGAAGTTCCCCATATGCCTATCGTTCTAACAGGGGCCATGCGCAGCTCCAACGAACTCGGCAGTGATGGTGTTTATAATTATCTGAGTGCTTTACGGGTGGCTAGCGATGACAGGGCTGCGGACAAAGGGGTTTTGGTTGTTATGAACGATGAAATCCATGCTGCCAAGTATGTTACCAAAACGCATACAACCAACGTCAGCACCTTCCAGACTCCAACACACGGGCCACTTGGTCTGATCATGAAACACGAAATCCTCTACTTTAAAACAGCTGAACCTCGTGTCCGCTTTGACCTTGATCACATACAAGGATTAGTCCCTATCATCTCTGCTTATGCTGGTATGACAGACGAACTGATTGATATGCTGGATTTGGAACAATTGGACGGTTTGATTATCCAAGCCTTCGGAGCTGGTAATATTCCCAAAGAAACAGCTCAAAAATTAGAAAGCCTTCTGCAAAAAGGAATCCCAGTCGCCCTGGTTTCACGATGCTTTAACGGTATCGCTGAGCCTGTTTATGCCTACCAAGGTGGGGGCGTGCAGTTGCAAAAATCTGGTGTCTTCTTTGTTAAAGAACTCAACGCCCAAAAAGCCCGCTTGAAACTCCTCATTGCCCTCAATGCCGGACTAACAGGACAAGCTTTGAAAGACTATATGGAAGGCTAAGTCTCTTCTCCAGAAAGCAAAATCAGGAAATCTGCACGATTCCCTGATTTTTTCTATTTCCGTTTTCGTGTTGAGCGACGTTCTGTCAAACCATGAGGTAAGAGAACTTCACGTTCTTCCAACTCTTCCTTGTGCATAATCTTAGTCAACATACGCATACTAATAGCACCAAGGTCATAAAGAGGTTGGGCAATCGTTGTCAAGTTTGGACGGGTAAAGCGTGAGATTTGTGAATCATCACTAGTAATGATTTCAAACTCTTCTGGCACTGACACACCGTGGTCAGCCAAACCATTCAAGACACCTGCTGCCAATTCATCACCTGTTACAACTGCTGCAGTTGCATTTGATGAAATCAAGCGTTCTGCCAAGGCATAGCCGTCTTCATAAGTGTATTTAGACTCAAATACCAATCCTTCGCTATAAGAAATCCCTGCTTTTTTCAAGGTTTCCTTGTAGCCAACCAAACGAACCTTACCATTGATATCATCCACTAATGGACCGCTAACAAAAGCAATGCGTTCGTTTTCTTTAGCAAGGTAGGTCACTGCGTCAATCGTAGCTTGTTTGTAGTCAATATTGACACTTGGGAGTTGATGTTCTACATCCACTGTCCCTGCAAGAACAACTGGTGTCCGAGAACGAGAAAACTCTGAACGAATTTTTTCAGTCAAGTGGTAACCCATAAAGATGATACCATCTACTTGCTTAGAAAACAGTGTATTGACAACTGAAACTTCCTTGTCATCATCCTCATCACTATTAGCAAGGACGATATTGTACTTGTACATTTCAGCGATATCATCAATCCCTTTAGCAAGCGTTGAGAAATAGCCATTGGTAATATTTGGGATCACCACACCGACAGTGGTTGTCTTTTTACTTGCAAGACCACGCGCCACAGCATTTGGACGGTAATCCAAACGATCAATCACCTCAAGCACTTTTTTACGGGTGTTCTCTTTTACATTCTTGTTGCCATTGACTACACGGCTAACTGTCGCCATTGAAACTCCTGCTTCACGGGCGACATCATAAATCGTTACTGTATCGTCTGTATTCATTCCATTTCCTTTCTATATCATACCTCACGAGACTCCAAAAAAAGAGACGGTATGAAAATTTCGTTTTCATGATTCTACTTATTCCATTCTATCACTATTTGTAAACACTTTCAAGTATTTTTTGAAGATTATTTGAAAAAATTTCATAGGAAGCTATGTTTATGAAGAAAAAATCACCTTTTCTTGATTTTTAATCCTATTTGCTGTATGATAAGGGAAAAGAAAGGGGGAAGAAATATGGCTTTTACCAATACCCAGATGCGGTCGGCTAGTTTTGGCATTGTTACCAGCTTGCCTGATGACGTCATTGACTCTTTTTGGTATATCATCGACCATTTCTTAAAAAATGTCTTTGAATTGGAGGAGGAACTCGAGTTTCAATTGCTCAATAACCAAGGAAAAATTACCTTCCACTTTTCAAGTCAACACCTCCCTACAGCCATTGATTTTGACTTTAACCACCCTTTCGACCCTCTTTATCCCCCCACAGTCTTGGTTTTAGACATGGATGGTAGAGAGACTATCCTCCTCCCAGAAGAAAATGACCTATTTTAATACTCAATGAAAATCAAAGAGCAAACTAGGAAGCTAGCCGCAGGCTGCTCAAAACACTGTTTTGAGGTTGCAGATGGAAGCTGACGTGGTTTGAAGAGATTTTCGAAGAGTATAAAAACTCTAGCCTTCAGTTGCAAGTGACTGAAAACTAGAGTTTTTTCTATTTTTTCAAAGCATCATACAAGTTGCGGATAGGTTGCTTTAATGTAGGATGGATAAAATGTGGTGCAATTTCCTGTAAGGACTCAAGGACAAAAAGTCGTTCTGCTATATAAGGATGTGGCAAGATGAGGTCGTCTGTATAAAGGACCTGGTCCTCCACAAAGAGCAAGTCCAAATCAATCAAACGAGGCCCCCAATGTACTTCTCTCACCCGTCCCATCTCTGACTCAATGGCTAACAAGATCTCTAATAGAACTGGGGCTGGCAACCAAGTTTCAACCTCAACCACTTGATTAGCAAAGCTATCTTGCTCCACGCCACCCCAAGGCTCCGTCGTCAAGACACTGGACTCTTTGAGAATATGGATGCCACGATTTCGCAGTTTGTCAATGGCTCGCTCCAAGTTTGCTTGCTTATCTCCCATGTTGCTTCCCAGAGCTATAAAGGCCCGTTGCTTGCGGCGATGAATGGTTACCGAGCAAGTATCTAGTGGCAAATGAACCGGCGCCCAAGGCTTTTTCAGTTCCAGCTTCATTTCTTGGACAAGAGGATAGGCCTCAAAGGTACGTTCTACCAGTTTGTAGGCTACCGTTTCAATCAAGTCCTCAGTTGTTTCCTGAAACCAAGTCGTCCACTGCTGACACAGTTCTCCGTAATGGACAGAGGCTGTTAAATCCAAGTCTGTAGCCGCCTTGGTCATATCATAGGATAGGATAGCTGAAATAACAAACTTCTGCCCCAATTCTTTCTCACTAGGAAAAAGACCATGATAAGCAAAAATTTCCAAATCCTTAATCTGCAGTTGATCCATAATGATTCCTTTCTAGAAAAATCCGCCCAAAGCGGATTCTTTTTATACTCAATGAAAATCAAAGTGCAAACTAGGAAGCTAGCCGCAGGCTGCTCAAAACACTGTTTTGAGGTTGCAGATGGAAGCTGACGTGGTTTGAATTTGATTTTCGAAGAGTATTATAGTCCCATTAAACGATAAGCCTGGTCACGGAGGTCCTTATCTGTTTCAAATAGACCACGAGCTACTGTCGTCAAGGTTGCAGTGCCTGGTTTTCTGACACCACGCATACTCATACACATATGTTCCGCCTCAATGACAACAAAGGCTCCCTTAGCCCCCAGATAGTCCATCAAGGCATCGGCCACTTCGATATTCAAACGTTCTTGAATTTGTGGTTTCTTAGAATAAACTTCAACCGTACGGGCTAGCTTAGACAAGCCAGCCACACGACCATCTGGAATGTAGGCAATATGCGCTCTACCATAAAATGGCAGAAAGTGGTGCTCACACATGGTATGGAAAAGGATATCCTTTTCTACTACCATGTTGTCATCAATAATCTCAAAGGATTTTGACAAATGTTCCTCCGCTGTTTGACCAAGACCTGAAAAAATCTCTTGGTACATACGGGCTACACGAGCAGGTGTTTCCTGCAAGCCCTCGCGGTTAGCGTCCTCTCCTACAGCCTCGATAATCATTTTTACAGCTGCTTCAATCTTTTGTGTATCCATTCTCTTTCTTCCTCTCCATCAGATAGGCTCTCACTTGGCTCAAGAAATACAAGGAACCCGTGACAATCCTAACTGTTTGTTTCTCTTCTTTTTTATTTGTCAATTTTTGCTCTAGAAAATCCTGCCAAGCTTGGTAGCTGAGATTTCTAGACTTAGCTGCCTCTTTCAGCACGCTTTCATCAGTCGCCCGACTATCGTCAAAATGTGTCAGGGTAAGCTCGGTATCTGGGATTTCCTCTAACAAATTCAACATATCTTCCAAGGCCTTGGTTTTGATGCAGGTAAAGAGGATTTCCTTATGATAATCCGCAAAGCGTTCTTGCAAGGTTGCCAATAAAGCCTTGATAGCATGAGGATTGTGGGCTCCATCCAAAATCATCAAGGGGTCTCTCGACACGATTTCCAGACGCCCTGGCCACCTTGTTTCTTCCAAGGCTTGAGCAATCAAAGTATTAGCTGGCAACTCTCGACCATCTTCTTGACAAAAAGTATCAAGTAAAGCTAGGGCCATCCCCGCATTCTCTATCTGGTGCAAACCAAGCAGGCCAGTTTGGAAGCGACCTTGTCTGATAGCACTTGTATAGTCAAAGACTTCACCCGTTACCACACTCTCTTGGTGACTGACATGATAATCTGCCCCGTAGGCAAGTCTCGGCGCATCTTTCCCTTCCGCAATGCAGTCAATCACAGCCAAAGCTTCTGGAGCAATACGACCTGTCACCAAGGGAATACCTTGTTTGATAATACCAGCTTTCTGCTCTGCTATGGCCTCCAAAGTGTCACCAAGTAGGGCTACATGATCCAATCCAATAGTCGTAATTCCTGTCAAAATGGGCTGACAGACATTGGTACTATCCAAAAGACCACCCATGCCCACTTCTATGATAGCCACATCTACTTGCTCTGAGGCAAAGTAATCATAGGCTATAGCTGTAATTATTTCAAACTCAGTTGTCCCCTGCAAATTGGTAGCCGATTCCCCTTCCAACAAAGACTGATAGTCTGCCATGAGGGCTTCTAGTCTAGCTTCTGGGATAGATTCCCCATTGATGCTAATCTGATCTGTGTAATGAATGAGATAGGGCGAGCTGAAAACACCAACTCTCAGCCCTAGCTTTTCTAGCATATTTTTCAAAAAAGCAATGGTCGAACCCTTGCCATTGGTTCCTCCAATATGGATGACCTTGAGTTTGAGATGGGGATTGCCACGCAAAGCTAACAGTTCCACCATTCGTTCCAAGCCAAAATGCGGTTGGTCCGTCCGGTAGTTAGCAATCCAGTGATTGTTTTCAATTTCTTTCATCTTATTTATATTGTTTTAAATCTAGATTTTCCGCTTCATCAGCTAGACGAATGGCGGAGGCAATTTCAACTGCCATCCTGTGACTAGCTACGTCATGCACGCGCACCACTTCTACACCCTGTCTTACAGCAATACTAGTTACATGAGCCGAAGCCGTATCTCGATTGCGGAAACCAAGTTCTGTCTCAGGATTGACTTCAAAACCATTTTCTTCAAGAATATTGATGACAAACCGCTTGCGCGACACTCCGAGAAAGACTGGATAACCCTTCTGATGTAGTTTATCCAGATCCCGTAAAAGAAGCAGATTTTCTTTCTTGGTCAGACCAAAGCCAATTCCTGGATCCAACATGATATTTTCTTTTGCGATTCCAGCTGGATTCGCTCTAGCTAAAGCTCTGTCAAAGAAAGCCTCCATCAAGTCTTCGATTGGCAATTTTTCGAAGTCAGCTAACTCTTCCTCTGTAAAAGCTTGATTAAATCCAAAATGAGGAAATATGAGCGAGCTAGGATGCTGAGGTCGCGCCATGACTGGATTAAACATAATGACTACTTTCGCACCAGCCTTAGCAACCACATCCGCCATTTTCTCATCACCCATAAGACCAGTGATATCATTGACTAGATTGGCACCAGCAGCCAAAGCAGCTTCTGCTACCTGACTCTTCCAAGTATCAATAGAGATAAGGACATCACTTTCCTTGCGAATCGCTTTGATCACTGGAACAACACGCTGGATTTCCTCTTCTATCTCAACATAGCTACTTCCCGGCCGAGTCGATTCTCCGCCGATATCTAGCATACTAGCACCTTCTGCTATCAATTTACGAGCCTGCTGGAGTGCTTGCTCAAGAGCAAAAAATTGACCACCGTCCGAAAAGGAGTCTGGGGTTACATTGATAATTCCGCAAATAGCTGTCTTTGCATGATTGGCTTTACTTGACATATCGGTCACTCCCTCAAGGCTTTTCATCATATTATTTCTCTATTTTACCATAAAAAGAAAAAGATGGACACGATTGCATTCATCTTTTTCCCAGTAGAAACAAGTAAGCAATTGTCAAAAATCTTAAACAGAAATCCCTAATGTCCGACTCCAAATCACCACGAGAGCCAACAAACAGAAAGCAACCCCATTCACAATCATGTGAAGTAAGATAGACATTTCCAAACGTTGGGTCTTGTAAGCCGTCCAAGATAGAACGATCGACATACCTCCATAGATCAATAAAGAAGGTAAATTACTTGGTTGATGCAATAAAGCAAATACAATCGTACCGACTACAAATCCCAAGTTCTCTTTTCCTCGGAAAATCTTTTTAGGAACAATTCCCCGACACAAGATTTCCTCACAAATTGGAGCAAGCAAGGCCAACAAGAAGAAACTGGAAATTAAAGAACTATTTTGAACCATATCATTAACCTGAGACTGATTCCCTGTTGTCGTCTCATTTGACAGTTGCAACAAGATAGAACCAAGTATATTTGAACAGATAATGACTAAATAACTTAATCCCAATCGTGCCAAATCCTTCGCTCTAAAAAAAGAAAAATTAAAACTTGCTAACTGCGTTTTACGAGCTCCAAAAATAAATAGTGCCAAAACTACAATCGAAATACCAGCAACTATCAGTCCTGACTGCAACAGTGGTACTTCATTTAAAGTTAAAATAGCAGTAACCCCTATAGGAATCTGATATAAGATTGTCACCATCAAAAAGATTAACAGCCAACCTGCACGATTCAATAATTCTTTCCATATATTTTTCTCTATCATCACCTATCTCCTTTGTATTCAAAAAGGGGGAAAATCCCCCTGGGTTATCCTATTATAGTGCCATGCTGATGTAGTTAAGGATAAACAAGGCATCCAAAATCCAAATCATGACATGAACATCTTTAGCTTGACCTTTGACAAGCTTAGTCAAAGTGTAAGTCAAGAAACCAACTGCAATCCCTTGAGTGATAGAGTAGCTGAATCCCATAAAGATAGATGTGAAGAAAGCAGGAACTGCTTCAGACATATCGTCCCAATGGATATTTTTCAAGCTAGCCAACATCATAATCCCAACGATAATCAAGATTGGAGCTGTAGCGGCTGTTGGTACAATCGCTA
Source organism: Streptococcus mitis (assembly GCF_047462815.1). Lineage (GTDB taxonomy): Bacteria > Bacillota > Bacilli > Lactobacillales > Streptococcaceae > Streptococcus > Streptococcus mitis_DO. The sequence goes on along the minus strand of NZ_JASHFB010000003.1, from coordinate 28,568 downwards.
GAAGTGGACTAAAGAAGCTTGAAATTGCAAAACAGATTGCTACAACTAAGGCTGTCAAACCAGTACGTCCACCTGCACCGATACCAGCAGCAGACTCAACATAAGTCGTTACGTTCGAAGTACCAGCGATGGCACCAATTGAAGTACCAATCAAGTCAGAGTAAAGAGCCTTGTCCAACTTAGCTGATTGGTGATTTTCACCATTTGTTGCTACAATACCAACTTTTTCACCTGTACCGATCAAGGTACCAATCGTGTCAAAAATATCTGTCAATGAGAAGGCAAGAATGGCCATCAAAGTTTCAGGCAAGCGAGCTGTATCTGAAATCAAAGCTCCCAAACCTTCTGAACCAAGAGCTGCACCAAAGACTGTCTTCAAGTCTTCAAAAGCTGCACCAACATGGTTATTAGCAAAATCGATGCTTGACAAATCTACCAAACCAACTGCGATAGCAAGAACAGTTGTTGTCAAGATAGAGAGGATAATTCCTCCTTTAATCCCTTTGATAACAAAGAAGATTGTGATAGCAAGTCCTGCAAGAGCCACCAAAACAGCTGGATTATTAAAGCTGACCAAGCCTGGAACTGCTGAAGCATTTGCTGTAATCGCTGCTTGAGCTTTATCAGCCCCTTCTCCTGCAACCGTATAATTGCCTGGATCGATAGAGAATTTCAAAAGCCCAGCATTCTTAATTCCCACGTAGGCAAGGAAGACACCGATACCAGCTGAAATAGCTGAACGAAGGGCGTTTGGAATCGATTCAATGATCATTTTACGAACATTTGTCAAGGTAATAATCAATGAGATAATTCCACAGATGAAGACCATAGCTAGGGCTTCTTGCCAAGAATAACCGAGTCCAAATACAACTGTAAAGGTAAAGAAGGCATTGAGTCCCATACCTGGCGCTTGAGCATATGGCAAGTTGGCGTAGAAGGCCATCATCAGAGTACCAGCAACTGCACCGATAATCGTTGCGAGGAATACACCCTGAGCAGGCATTCCTGTTTGCGAAAGAATTTGTGGGTTTACAAAGAGAATATAGCTCATTGCAAAGAAAGTTGTTAAACCAGCGAGAACCTCTGTACGAACGTCTGTACCGTTCTCTTTTAGTTTAAATAATTTGTCCATTATCAATCTCCTTTTAATTTTTACGAACAATAATAGAATTATATCATTTATCATTCACTTTTTCAATATCTTTGTTTGATTTATTTAAGAATTTGATGAAATTTCTTTTTTTGTTTCGAATCTGCTTTTCTGCCTGCTTTTTGTTATAATAGTAGACATCTTATCTGAAAAGACACTAGAAAGGTCCCTATGACGAAAAAAATTATTGCAGTTGACCTGGATGGCACCCTGCTCAACTCAGACAGTCAGATTTCTGACTTTACCAAAGAAATTATTAAAAAAGTTGCTGAAAAAGGACATCAGATTATTATCACGACAGGTCGCCCTTACCGCATGTCAAAAGATTTTTACCATGAACTAGGCTTAGACACTCCTATGATTAATTTCAACGGCTCCCTTACTCATTTACCAGACCAAGTTTGGGATTTTGAAAAGTGTTTGACTGTAGACAAAAAATATCTTTTAGATATGGTTCGACGTTCAGAGGACATTCAAGCCGATTTTATAGCTGGAGAATATCGTAAAAAATTCTACATTACAAATCCTAATGAAGAAATTGCCAATCCCAAACTATTTGGTGTGGAAGCTTTCCAGCCTGAAGATCAATTCCAGCCTGAATTGGTGACCAAGGATCCTAACTGTATCCTATTACAGACCAGAGCCAGTGACAAGTATGCCTTGGCAAAAGAAATGAACGCCTTCTACCAGCATCAACTTTCTATTAATACCTGGGGAGGTCCGCTCAATATCCTTGAGTGTACACCCAAAGGAGTTAATAAGGCCTTTGCTTTGGACTACTTGCTCAAGGTAATGAACCGCGACAAAAAAGATTTGATTGCTTTTGGAGATGAGCACAATGATACCGAAATGCTCGCTTTTGCTGGGAAAGGTTATGCCATGAAAAATGCCAACCCAGAGCTACTCCCCTATGCAGATGAGCAAATTTCCTTGACAAATGACCAAGACGGGGTTGCCAAAACTCTGCAAGATTTATTCTTATAGTTCATTCTGACCAGCTTGCAAGCTGGTCTTTGTGCTCTTTTCACAGTCTCATCAACCAGTTAATCGATTGTTCTACTTTTTGCCTCCAAAACCTTGGAAAAGGCTTTCTTTTGTGATATACTTCACATATAAATACAAGAGAGCTCGTCACACTCGACTCTGTTGACATAAAATCAATCCAGTCCTGTTTCTCCTGCTCTCAGTTAATATCAAGGAGGATAGCTATGAAAGCTGTTGTTGTAAATCCAGAAAGCACTGGTGTTGCTGTTGAAGAAAAAGTACTCCGTCCACTTGAAACTGGGGAAGCACTTGTAGAAATTGAATACTGTGGTGTTTGCCACACTGACCTCCACGTTGCCCATGGCGACTTCGGTCAGGTACCAGGACGTGTCCTAGGTCACGAAGGTGTTGGTATCGTTAAAGAAATTGCCCCAGATGTAAAAAGCCTTAAAGTCGGCGACCGCGTCAGCGTTGCTTGGTTCTTCGAAGGATGTGGCACTTGCGAATACTGTACAACTGGTCGCGAAACCCTTTGCCGTACAGTGAAAAATGCCGGCTACTCAGTAGATGGTGGTATGGCTGAACAATGTATCGTAACTGCAGACTATGCTGTTAAAGTTCCTGACGGACTTGATCCAGCCCAAGCCTCTTCTATCACATGTGCTGGTGTAACAACCTATAAAGCTATAAAAGAAGCAAAAGTTGAACCAGGTCAATGGGTTGTTCTTTACGGTGCTGGTGGACTTGGTAATCTAGCTGTTCAATACGCTAAAAAAGTATTCAATGCTCATGTTATCGCAGTTGATATCAACAATGACAAACTTGCCCTTGCAAAAGAAGTAGGTGCTGACATTGTTATTAACGGCCTAGAAGTTGATGATGTACCAGGACTCATCAAGGAAAAAACTGATGGAGGAGCTCATTCAGCTGTCGTAACTGCTGTATCTAAAGTTGCCTTCAATCAGGCTGTTGACTCAGTTCGTGCTGGTGGTCGCGTTGTCGCTGTCGGCCTTCCTTCTGAAATGATGGAACTCAGCATCGTGAAAACAGTTTTAGATGGAATCCAAGTCATCGGTTCTCTTGTAGGAACTCGTAAAGACTTAGAAGAAGCCTTCCAATTCGGTGCAGAAGGTTTAGTAGTTCCAGTTGTTCAAAAACGTCCAATAGAAGATGCCGTAGCCATTTTCGACGAAATGGAAAAAGGTCAAATCCAAGGACGTATGGTACTCGACTTCACCCACTAATCTAATAAAAACCTATTTTAAAAGTTGGAATGCGCTTCCAACTTTTTTATATTAAATTTTTAAATATGGGTTCAAAAAAACTTCTCTAAAACTCAATATATCAATATTTTCAGATGTAATCTTTTTAATTATTTTATGATAAATAGTTGATTTTTAGATGAAAACGGTTTATACTTAAAAAGTCTTAAAGTTTTCTTAAAAGAAAACTGAAACAACAAAAAGGAGGAATGACAATAATGAGTATCGGAATCATTATTGCGAGCCACGGCGAATTTGCTGCGGGTATTCATCAGTCAGGATCTATGATCTTTGGTGAACAAGAAAAGGTTCAAGTTGTAACCTTTATGCCAAATGAAGGTCCTGATGATCTATACGCTAAGTTTAATAACGCTGTTGCTGCATTTGACGCAGAAGATGAGGTTCTAGTTTTGGCTGACCTTTGGAGTGGATCTCCATTCAACCAAGCTAGCCGCGTGATGGGAGAAAATCCTGAGCGTAAGTTTGCCATCATCACAGGACTTAACTTACCGATGTTAATTCAAGCCTATACAGAGCGCCTCATGGACGCTGCTGCAGGTGTAGAAAAAGTCGCTGCGAATATCATTAAAGAAGCCAAAGATGGCATCAAAGCTCTTCCAGAAGAGCTAAACCCAGTTGAGGAAGTGGCAAGCGCTGCAGCTGCTCCAGTTGCCCAAGCTGCTATTCCAGAAGGAACTGTTATCGGAGACGGTAAACTCAAAATCAACCTTGCCCGTCTAGACACTCGTCTACTTCACGGTCAGGTTGCAACTGCTTGGACTCCAGATTCAAAAGCAGACCGTATCATCGTTGCTTCAGATAACGTAGCTAAAGACGAATTGCGTAAAGAATTGATTAAACAAGCAGCTCCAGGTAAAGTGAAAGCAAACGTTGTTCCTATCCAAAAACTAATCGACGTTGCAAAAGATCCTCGCTTCGGAGGAACACACGCCCTTATCTTGTTTGAAACACCTCAAGATGCCCTTCGTGCTATCGAAGGTGGCGTGCCAATCAAAACTCTTAATGTTGGATCAATGGCTCACTCAACTGGTAAAACAATGGTTAACAACGTTTTGTCTATGGATAAAGAAGACGTTGCTACATTTGAAAAAATGCGTGATCTTGGTGTTGAATTTGACGTACGTAAAGTACCAAACGACACGAAAAAAGATTTGTTTGACTTGATCAACAAAGCAAACGTGCAATAATCGATTTTATGAAAGGATTTTAAAGATGTCTATTATTTCTATGGTTTTAGTAGTCGTTGTAGCCTTCCTAGCAGGTCTTGAAGGTATCCTCGACCAGTTCCAATTCCATCAACCAATCGTAGCTTGTACCCTTATCGGTCTTGTTACTGGTAACCTTGAAGCAGGGATTATCCTTGGTGGTTCTCTTCAAATGATCGCCCTTGGTTGGGCTAACATCGGAGCTGCCGTAGCTCCTGACGCTGCTCTTGCTTCTGTTGCTGCTGCCATTATCATGGTTCTTGGTGGCGACTTTACTAAGACAGGTATCGGTGTTGCCCAAGCGGTTGCTATCCCTCTTGCAGTTGCTGGTCTATTCTTAACTATGATTGTCCGTACACTCTCTGTCGGATTGGTTCACACTGCTGATGCTTCTGCTAAAAAAGGTGACTTTAAAGCAGTTGAACGCGCTCACTTTGTCGCACTTCTTCTTCAAGGTCTTCGTATTGCAATCCCTGCAGCACTCCTTCTAATGGTACCAACTGAAACCGTACAAAGCATTCTAAATACTATGCCTGATTGGCTTAAAGATGGTATGGCTATCGGTGGTGGTATGGTCGTTGCCGTTGGTTACGCTATGGTTATCAACATGATGGCAACTCGTGAAGTATGGCCATTCTTCGCTATCGGTTTCGTGCTTGCTGCCGTGTCAGATATCACTCTAATCGGATTTGGTGCTATCGGTGTTGCTATCGCTCTTATCTACCTTCACCTTTCTAAAACTGGTGGAAATGGTGGCGGAGGAGCCGCAACTTCCAACGACCCAATCGGCGATATCCTAGAAGACTACTAAGATAAGAAAGGACTGAAAACATCATGACTGAAAAACTTCAATTAACTAAATCAGATCGTAAAAAAGTTTGGTGGCGTTCAACTTTCTTACAAGGTTCTTGGAACTATGAACGTATGCAAAACTTGGGTTGGGCTTACTCATTAATTCCAGCTCTTAAAAAACTCTATACTAAAAAAGAAGATCAAATCGCTGCTCTTGAACGCCATCTTGAATTCTTCAACACTCACCCATACGTAGCCGCTCCAATCATGGGGGTTACTCTTGCACTTGAAGAAGAACGTGCTAACGGTGTTGAAATCGACGACGCTGCTATCCAAGGGGTTAAAATCGGTATGATGGGACCTCTTGCTGGTATCGGTGACCCAGTATTCTGGTTTACAGTACGCCCAATCCTTGGATCACTCGGTGCTTCACTTGCCCTTACTGGTAATATCTTAGGTCCAATACTCTTCTTCGTTCTTTGGAACTTGATTCGTATGTCATTCTTGTGGTATACACAAGAGATTGGATACAAGGCTGGATCAGAAATCACTAAAGATATGTCTGGCGGTATCCTTCAAGACATCACTAAAGGAGCTTCTATCCTTGGTATGTTCATTCTTGCTGTCCTTGTTCAACGTTGGGTAAATATTAAATTTGCTTTCGATGTTGCCAAAGTTCAACTAGATGAAAAAGCTTATATCCATTGGGATAAATTGCCAGAAGGATCTAAAGGTATCCAAGAAGCATTCGCACAAGTAGGACAAGGATTGTCTCAAACACCTGAAAAAGTTACTACTTTCCAACAAAACTTGGATATGTTGATTCCTGGACTATCAGGACTACTCCTTACTTTCCTTTGCATGTACTTGCTTAAGAAAAAAGTATCTCCAATCACTATTATCCTTGCACTCTTCGCAGTGGGTATTGTGGCACATGTTCTTCACATCATGTAATCAAACAACTTAAAAGGAACCAGGTTCTAAGCCTGATTCCTTTTTTCTATGCTTTTATACTCAATGAAAATCAAAGAGCAAACTAGGAAACTAGCCACAGGTTGCTCAAAGCACTGCTTTGCGGTTGTAGATAGAACTGACGAAGTCAGTAACATACATACGGCAAGGCGAAGCTGACGTGGTTTGAAGAGATTTTCGAAGAGTATTATTCTGCCAAGGCTCCCATTGGATCCCAAGGTGCAAGGACGATTGGTTCTGCTTCATAGGCAGCTTGTTCTTCTGCTGTCAGCAATTCTTTGCGAACAACAATCTGGTAAGTGTATTCGTCCATCCAAGCGTCTGAGGCAACAAAGTAACCATCTGTACCGACCTTGTCTCCCCATGAGTTTTCAACCTTCCACTTAGTTGATTTCCCATTTTCATCCAAGTCCACACCTGTCAAGACCATAGCATGAGTCATCAAGCTTTCGCTGTAGTCCAAACGTCCAGCCTTGTCTTGAGTGAGTTTAATGTCCATGCTTGATTCAAAGTCATAAACATCTGTCGCAAGAATTCCAGCTTTACGGTTGCTAAGCTGACCGACATCTGAACCAAACCAAACAGTCTCACCTGCTTGCATTTGAGCGATTGCCAATTCTTTCAAGCGCTCCATCGGTACGTTAATGTAACGAACCTCACGGCTACCAACCACATTCCCCAACATCTCAACTGTATAAGATTGGCCATAAGGTTTATCAGAAGTTGGAGCATTGATAACAGAAACGTAGTCTTCTAGAGGAAGATTGACATATTTCTTGTAAAATTCTTGTGGTGTGATACCCTTTTCACTTTGGTAGTTGTTATCTTTATCGCGATAAGCAAAGTCAAATTTACGTGGTGGAAGTCCTAAAGACATTGCAAGGAAATTAAAGATTTCTTGCAAGAGGTCTTCTTTCTTAGCTTGAACAGTCGCTTGGTCCGCACCAAAAGTAAGCAAGTCACGCAAGATTTGGGCATCTTGACGAAGCAATTTGTTAAGAATTGCATTTAGCTCACGACTACTACTAGATGAAACAGACTCAGGGTAAACTGACTTAGGCACAACACCGTATTTCTCAAAGAGAGAAACGACCATATCCCATTGACCGCCATCTTGTTGTGGAGTTTGGAGTAGGAAGCTAACCTTGCGGCTTGTCAATTCTTGGTCTGCAGTCGCAATGACTTGCTCCAAGAACCAGTTTGATTTCTCATACTTGTCCCAGAAGAAGGTGTGGGCTTGTGACAGTTCAAAGTTTTCCAATTTGTATTGCGAGATGAGCTTGTGACGGAAGGTGTTAAGAGCTGCAAACATCCAGCAACGACCAGAAGCCTTCTGGTTGGTTACCTTGTCCTTGGTCAAATCCAATGAGAAAACAGGGGTATTGTCTACATGGCTCTGACGACGTTCTAGAGCTGCAAAAATTCCGTTGTGGCTGGCAGCATTTTCAATCGCTTGGTATTTGACATTTGCTTCATAATTGGCAAATAGTTTATCAGTAAATGATTCTTGAATCGCGTTCATAGATTCCTCCTTTTATTCTACAGTCTATTATAACTCTTTTCACAAAGGAAGCAACTGAAAAACATAAAAGGCAAGGACATTGTCTCTCACCTTTTTCGAATATAAATCAAATTAAGCAATACTCGCAAGGAGAACTTCTAACTCTTCCTTGGTCAAGCGACGCCATTCCCCCCTTTGTAAATTCTCATCCAATACTAGAGTTCCCATAGTTAAACGTTGTAAGTCCACCACTTCCTTGCCACAGTATGCCACCATACGCTTGACCTGATGAAACTTCCCTTCTGCAATGGTCACACGAATTTGGCTCTGATTCTTTGCTGTATCTATGGAAACAAGTTCCAGTCTAGCAGGCTGACAGGTAAAGTCTTTGAGAGGAATTCCCTTAGCAAATGTCTCTACGTCTTCTTGAGTCATAATTCCCTTAACCTGAGCCATATAAGTCTTGTCCACATGACGCTTAGGTGAAAGAAGAGCATGAGCCAGCTGACCATCATTGGTCAAGAGTAGAAGACCATGTGTATCGATATCCAGTCGTCCTACTGGGAAAACTTCCTTGGTCCGAGCCAAGTTATCCAACAAGTCCAGAACGGTTCTGTGCTTGGGATCCTCAGTCGCAGAAATAACTCCTTGGGGCTTGTTCATCATGTAGTAGACAAACTCCTCGTACTCCAGCACTTGACCGTCAAAGCGAATCTCATCTATTTTTTCATCAATCTGCAATTTAGCTGATTTCTCTTTTTTACCATTTACCGTCACGTGCCCAGCCTTGAGCAAGTTTTTGACCTCAGTCCGGCTCCCCACAGCGCAGGCAACTAAAAATTTATCTAATCTCATAGAATCATTATACCATATCAAAAGGAGGCCGTCTCAATAACCAACCTCCTTTTCGTTTCATACTCTTCAAAAATCGCTTCAAACCGCGTCAATGTCGCCTTGCCGTATGTATGGTTACTGACTTCGTCAGTTCTATCTGCAACCTCAAAACAGTGTTTTGAGCTGGCTTCGTCAGTTTCATCTACAACCGCAAAGCAGTGCTTTGAGCAGCCTGCGGCTAGTTTCCTAGTTTGCTCTTTGATTTTCATTGAGTATCAGATTTAAGAAATTAACTTCCTCGTCTCCAAAAAATTGCTAAGACAATCATGGCACCTAAAATCGCTGGGATAATGGCTGTTCCTGATAAAACTGGTCCCCAAGTTCCAAAGAGCAAGTGCCCCAGAAAGGCACCAATCCATCCGAGAAACATTTTCCCAAAGCATCCCATGCGTTCTCCACGATCGGTCAAAGCACCTGCCAAGAATCCCACTAGGAGACCAACAAACATACTTCCTATCATCTCAGCTCCTTAATTTGCCCAATCTCCGTTACGGAAGAGAGGTACACGTGTTCCATCCTCACGGATACCATCGATATCCATCTGATTAGAACCAATCATAAAGTCCACGTGAACATCTGAACGGTTAAGTCCCGCAGCTTCAAGCTCTTCTTCGCTCATCTCTGCGCCACCAACGACGCTAGTCGCATAGGCTGCACCGATAGCCAAGTGGTTTGAAGCATTCTCATCAAAAAGGGTGTTGAAGAAGGTAATGCCTGACTGAGAAATTGGACTTGGATCTGGTACCAAGGCACATTCACCCAAGGCACGCGCACCCGCATTTTCAAAGACAAGGTCTTTCATGACCTGATCCCCCTTCTCAGCAGTGATATCTACGATTTGTCCATCCTTAAAGGTCACCTTAATGCCTTCGATTATATTGCCATTATAGCTAAGCGGTTTTGTAGAGGTTACATAACCATCTGCACGACGGAAGTCAGGCGCTGTGAAAACTTCCTCTGTCGGCATATTTGGCAAGAATCCTTCGCCCTGTGCATTGATAGCCCCAGCTGATTCCCAAACGTGGTTCTTTGGCAAACCAAGTGTCAAATCTGTTCCTGGCGCTGTGTAGTGAAGAGCTGAAAATTGTTCTTTATTGAGCATATCAGCTTTACTCTTAAGGATAGCTGCATGCTCTTCCCAAGCCTTAACAGGATCTTCTTCGTAGACACGGCAAGTTTTGAAGATTTGGTCCCAAAGGAGATCAACTGCTTCTTCATCGCTCGCAGCATTTGGGAAGACTTTCTTAGCCCACTCAAGTCCAGCAGCAGCGGCTACAGTCCAGCTAACCTTGTTGGCTTGAGTTGCGATACGCATTGGCTTCATGGCAAGTCCCATGGCTTTAGCAGAAGCCGAAAGCTTGTCAGCATCCACTCCATTCAAAGCACCCGGATCAGATGAACGAACTCCAAGACGGCTAGCCTTGTTCTCCAAAAGATAGTTCATCTCAGCAATCTTGTATTCAGGCACATTATCCAGACGCTCCATCGGCGCATGGAGGAATTTCTCGCGGTTAATGACATCATCTGTCCACTGAACGATGACCTCATGCGCACCCAAGGCATAAGCTTCTTTGACGATTAGATGCGCCAACTCACGTTGCTCCACATCGATAGAGAGAGCCAAAGTGTGCCCAGGTTGCACGTTAATTCCGTTCGCAACCAACAATTTCGCATATTTTTCTAGATTTTCTTTAAAATTTGGTAAAACCATTCTGTTTTCTCTTTTCTATTTTTATTTCAAATCTTTGAGCATATTTGTCTTACTCAAAATTCTTCCCTTACTAGTATATCACATATATTGGTATTTTAAAAAACAAGCTTACTGAAGCTTGTTTTAATTAGCTATTACAAAAATTTTGTACATATCTTGCCACTTCTTTTTCCATAGATTGAATCTCACCAATATCCCATCTATTTTTTTTAGAAGTTATCTTTGCCATCATCTGTAATTTTAAACTCTGACGATGGAATATTCCTTCTCTTTCCCATTGTTCTAATTTAGCCTCTGGATAGGAGTTGCCAAACCTAGAGTTCTGCCTATCGGTAATAATACAAAGGTTGCCAAAGGAATGTAAAAACTCAGCAGGTAATTGGCTTTCTCCATCATGTCCATTTGGATTCTGAGGATACCAATGTTCTACGGAGCGACGATATGCAAATTTGAAATCTTCAAACTTAATATCGTAATCTTTCTTCAATTCTTCACGATTTTTCCATAAAACATAATCTACAAAGTTAAAAGCATAAACAGGAATTGCAACATATTTTTTGATACTTTTATCTTCAGTAAACAATCTTTCCTCAGCATATCTCACTGCCATTTTTTCAAGAAAATCCTTAAAGAGACTAGCAAATTCTGTTTGATTTAACTCTTCAATATGGTTAAACAGGAATTGCAAGATTTCATATAACCAACGACTATCACGATTAGCAGTAAAGGTCACAGCAAACATAGATTGAAGGAGGATAATATTTTTGTTTAAATTGTCAAAAGTATTTTTTTGAAAATTAATTCGAACATATTTCCATCCTCCATTTTCATTTCGTTGATATGTCTCATACTGACCTCGTTTGATTTGCCATTCAGTTTCATTTTCTAATTGGACATTTTTTACGATAAGCGTATCAAATATATGCTTCATAGTCAGAAGTAGTTGCCCAAATTGTTGGACCCATTCTCTATCTCGTCGTTCAATTTCAAAAATTTTCAATAATTTTTTATCATCAAATGTAGTTTCGGCATTTCCTTCCATGATGAAAAAAACTTGAAGTAAAAATGTTGGAAAATCAATTACAGTCGTATAATTTGAAATATCTGCTCCATTATTTACTAATCTACTACTTTCATATTTTGTCTGAGTAATTGCATCTAGTAAACTTCGTTGCTCAATTTTTTTTACTCTTATTTTCTCAAATACACTTTCCAATTTGAAGTTAGTAGATTCTTTACCAAAAATTTTCTCCCCCTCTTCATCAGTATTGTCTGGTCTACTTCGGATTTGAAAAGTTTTTATTACCGGCTTATCAAATTCTGCACAGGCATCCCAAATTCTCGCAAATCTTTGTGCCATTTCTTGATCTTCACCGAACTTAGCCATCATTTGTGCCTTGAGAATCTCATGAGCCTCTAGTTGTTCTCCTCGAGAGTTGAAACGTTCGAAATAAAGATTCAAATCTAAATCTTCAGGAAGTATACTCCGAAAAATGATAACCTTCTCAAAAAGATAATCAACGAAAGACTGAGGATCAAGACGGCGCTCCTCTAGCACTTTTTTCAATGCGTCTCTAGCATGTCCGTAACCTCTAGTCAGCTCATTTTCATCGCCCTCTAAAATTTTTTTCTTGGCAAATAGATCTTGAATATTCTTATTTGATTTCTTCCGAGCTGGGAAGGTAAGATTGACAGCTTTCAATCTATCAAAACCAAACTCATGCTTCAAAGCTAAGGCAATCAAATTAAGGGCTGTTGTCCGTTGTTGCCCATCTATGATTTTGACAATGTCATTCTCTTTATTAACGACTAATGTTCCAATATAGTAATTGTCTCTATTTTCTTGAAAAGCATCTGCTACGTCGTTCAATAGCTGCTCAATTTCATCATAAGTCCAAGCAAAATTTCTCTGATAAAGAGGAATGGCATAGGTATCTTCATTTAACAAACGATTAACTGATAAGCTTATATGTGTTTCTACCATTTATCTTTTTCCTCTTCTATAATCTTATCCACAGTATAATTTTCAAATAATTCTCTATCTATCTTGACCATGAAATCATTCGGAGTGACAGCATGAGATAAAAGTTGAAATAGCTTTTGAACCTCTTTTTGTCTAAACCTTCCACCAGCGGCATAGTTCCCAACAGTTGCATCATATATGGCTTTAGACTTAACTCGAGGGTAGTAAGACCAAATAAACAAGGTCTCTACTATCTCCTTTGATAGCTCCTCTTTTCCAAATCTATCTGCGAAAAGCGAGCAAATATTTAGGAATATATTGTGACATTTAAGATAGCGTCCTTTTGAGCTACTGTAAATGTTTAACATACCTTCTGGGTAAGCTAAATTTTGTCCTTCCTCCTCTGACTCATTAGATATTCCTAACTGTTCATTTAAAAAATCTTTATGATTTTTAACAGTTTCATGAGCAGATTCAATATACTCAAAAAATTTACTTCCATCAATGATTGGCATAGTAATGGACATGGGGAGATTTTCAATATGACGATACAATTCTAAGTATGGAAAGTTCTGATTCAAATCAACGCCTTTAAAATCGTCAATAAAATCCTCTGTAAAACGGAGATAAGATCCATAACGCTTGTTTGTCAATCCTGTATCTCCTCGAGACCAACGTCTCATACGGAAAAGATGTTTATCAAACAACTCTTTGAGACTTAAATCTTTATCTTCTACAAATTGCTCCCACTTTTCAACAATCTTTTCATCTTCTGAATCTTCCTTGCGGAGATGATAGGCTTTGAGCAAATCATGAGGTTCTAAAGGTTTTCCACGATTATTCTGAGAATCAAATAGCTGAAAAGCCTCTGATAATCGTTTTTTGGGCATAATAATCACAGAGACAGCACAATTCTCTAATAAAAAGTTACAAATATCTTTTGCCTGATTTTCGCCAACCAATTGAGTCAAATTTTCCCACTCATTATAATTTTCACTCGCATGATAGCAAGATAGCTCTCCAAATTCAGCACTCAGTAGTTGATTAGCACCCTTATAATTCTCTAAATCATCTAATAAATGAAGAAACAAGGAAATAGAAATTAGCCGTTGCTGTCCATCGACAATATCTAAGTACCTATCATTTTCATCATTTTCATGCAAGATAACGGAACCAATCTGATATTCCTTTTTCCCCATAGCATCTCGTAAATCATAAAAAAGATTACGGATATGTTTTCTGTTCCATTTATATGGTCTTTGATAAGAAGGAATCCGCAAATTCCCTTTTTTCAATAGTTCTCCAACCTTTTTAGAAGTAAATTGAATAGTCATTTTATCCTCATCTATATTTATCTATCATTTCTTGAACTGTTTGCTTCATATCCTCTACTAAAATCCGGGGAGATAAAACAGTAACTGCTTCCCCTTGTCCCAGCAACCAGCGTTTAAGACCCGGTGTATGCTGACTTTCAAACTGAAAATGAGTCCAATCGCCATTTTTCCCAACTATTTTTGCATTTGGAAATTGATCCATCACAATAGTCGGATCATACAAGTACTCGATTTCAATACTGATTTTCTTCCCGATAAAAGCATCCACTCTCTCGTTACGAATGTCGCCATCTCTAAATTTATCTCGATAAGAAATAGAGGGTTTCTCTATACCACTAAGAGACCATGACTGGATACGGTCTACTCTTAAAGTAATATAAATGGCATGTTTCAACTGGTAAACAACCAGATAGAAATAATGACTATCATAGTAAAGAGAGACTGGTAAAACAGTCTGCCTCTTAGAAGACTCAGAATAAGGTTTTTGATAGACAATATCTAGAACCTGTTCATGCAAAATAGCTTCTGATAAATTCCATATTTTCTCTATTCTATTTTGTTGATCCGTTAAGGGAGCATAGTTAAGCTTTTCGCTGCCAATGATCTGCTCAATTTCTTTCTGATCAGCACGGGGAACCAAGACCAGTAAATTAGTTAGTAAGCTAGCAATTTCTGGTCTGTTCAGTGCTCGATTTTCCAATAAAATCTTTGAAATAACGAGAATATCCTTTTTATTAAAAACTGACTTACTTGCTAAACAATACTTATTCGTCTTACGGTTATAAAGCAAATCTCCACTATAACTGGTATTACTAGATAAAATATCACGAAGTAGAGAAAAATCTCTCTGTATCGTCTTTTCACTAACCTCAAATTCCTGAGCCAATTGCTTTTTTCCTAACTGAGTCCCAAACTGTAAGCGTAAAAAGATCGTTAGCAGTCTCTCTTGATCATTCATTTGCAGTCCTTCTACATATTATTCAAACAATATTATTTCCAGTACATTATTATCACTTCTATAGTATAACTAGCACTTTATATTCAAAACAATTAAAGCAAAATAAACTAGCCCTTAGATGATTTCAACTGTACCACTATGCCAGATTCGAAGAACTCAACTACGGATTCTGGCATATTTTTTAAGTCTTCGGGTAAGCAGTCTGAATATACAATGAAGAGTTTGCTTCTTTTCTTATTCTCTTTGAATTGCTGCATCCAGTATTCCTGTACCCTTTGATCAGCCTCTCCCAAAAATTGAACTCCATCCAGAAAAATCAAATCATACTCTGTATACCCCATTTGCAGTTTCATCCATTGACTATGTTTAGAAAAAATCAAATTATCTCTCACTCGATAATATGCAAGTGATGCTATTGGAGTAACAGGTTTTATTTTAGTTAACGTATAATAAAACAAATGCCATCTATCAGTCTCTGAAATACCGCAAATGTAAATACATTGAGAATCTTCTTTTAAGTCTATTTGTGGGAATCCGGTCCAATCATTCCCATCATCTTTCAAGCCTTTTTCAAAATTATAAATTTCCTCTTCAATTGACACATTAGAATTTAAAATTTCTTGATTCACCATATTATACTCTCTTTTCTATTATTTTTAAGAGAATTATAACAAATCAAGTGGACATATTTTGTCCACTTGATCAAAATAAGCAATTTTTTAAAACAATTCATCAAACAAACTCAACTGGTTATCCTCTGGCATATTGCCGAGAATCCCCATTTCATCCATTTTTTCAACCAAGGTTGATGAGAGTCCACCACGCTTGCGTAGTTCTGTTTTAGAGAGGAATTCTCCCTCTTCACGCGCTCGCACTAACTGCTTGGCAACGTTTTCTCCCAGACCGTCCATTGCTACAAATGGCGGAATGAGGGTATCCCCATCGATGAGGAACTCTGTCGCCTGACTACGGTAGAGGTCTAACTTCCCAAACTTGAAACCACGCTCCCACATTTCATTGACAATCTCCAGAGTTGTATAGAGGTCAATTTCCACATTAGAAGCTTCATTGTTCTTCCGTTTTTCAGAGATTTCTTCCATTCTGCGTTTGATGGCATCCAAGCCCGCACCCATAGTCTTGATATCAAAGGCTTTAGCACGGATTGAGAAGTAAGCACAGTAGTAATAAATGGGATGATGAACCTTGAAGTAAGCTACACGCAGGGCCATCATAACGTAGGCTGCCGCATGGGCTTTAGGGAACATGTACTTAATTTTCCCACAGGACTCGATATACCACTCTGGCACCTTATTAGCCTTCATGGCTTCGATATAGCCATTGCGTTCCTCTTCGGAAATCTTGAGCCACAAACCTTTACGCACCCGTTCCATGATAGTAAAGGCCATCTTAGGTTCGAGACCAGCATGCATGAGATAAACCATGATGTCATCCCGACAACCGATAACGGTTGATAGGTCAGCAATCCCTTGCTTAATCAAATCTTGGGCATTGCCAAGCCAAACGTCGGTACCGTGGGACAACCCTGACAACTGAAGCAATTCTGCAAAAGTCGTCGGATGGGTTTCATCGACCATCCCTCGAACAAAGTTGGTCCCAAACTCAGGAATCCCCAGCATGCCCGTAGGCGTTCCGATTTGCTCAGGTGTTACCCCTAACACATCCGTCCCAGAAAAGAGGGCCATCACACCTTCGTCATCCATCGGGATTTCATTAGGATCAATCCCAGACAAGTCCTGGAGTTTTCGAATCATGGTCGGATCATCATGTCCCAGCACATCGAGTTTGAGGACGTTCTCGTCGATATCATGGAAGTTAAAGTGAGTCGTCTGCCATTCAGCCGTCACATCATCTGCTGGATACTGGACAGGCGTAAAGTCGTAGACATCCATGTAGTTAGGAATAACAACGATTCCCCCTGGGTGTTGTCCTGTCGTTCGTTTGACACCAGCCGCACCTTGAGCAAGACGTTCCACCTCTGCATCACGATAAAACTTGCCATAGTCCCGCTCGTAACCCTTGACAAATCCATAGGCAGTCTTAGCAGCTACCGTACCAACCGTTCCTGCACGGAAGGCGTATTCTTCACCAAAGATATCACGCACATCCAAGTGGGCGCTAGGCTGGTCTTCTCCCGAGAAGTTCAAGTCAATATCGGGAACCTTATCCCCATCAAAACCAAGGAAGGTCTCGAAAGGAATATCCTGTCCGTTTTTGCTGAGTTTATGACCACATTTAGGACAGTCCTTATTGGGCATATCAAAACCTGAACCATAAGAACCATCTGTGATAAACTCACTGTACTGACACTGACCACAGACATAGTGTGGAGAGAGAGGATTAACCTCTGTAATCCCAATCATGGTCGCAACGAAACTAGATCCGACAGACCCACGAGAACCAACCAAGTAGCCCCGTTCATTGGAACGTTGCACCAGCATCTGGGAAGCCAGATAAATCACGGCAAATCCATTCCCCAAAATGGAAGTCAATTCTTTCTCAATTCGCAAATCAACGATATCTGGTAGCGGATTTCCATAAATCTCAAAGGCTTTCTTATAGGTCAACTCAGCAACTGTTTCTTCAGCCTTGTCGATGAAAGGCGTATACAAGTCACCCTTAACGACCTCAACAGGCTCAAAGGTCTCTGCCAAGGCATTGGTGTTTTCAATAACCAGTTTACGTGCCAGTTCCTCTCCCAAGAAGGCAAATTCATCCAACATCTCATTTGTCGTTCTAAAATGGGCTTTTGGCAGAGGAGCTGGTTGGGCATGTTCACCATGACCGATGGTCCGGTTAATCATAGCCCCCTGTCCCAAGCTACGGACGATAATTTCACGGTAAATTTCTTCTTCTGGTTCGATATAGTGAACATTTCCCGTAGCCAAAACAGGCTTACTAAGGCGGTCTCCAACCTCTATCAAACTCTTGATAATAGTTTGGAGTTCCTCCATATCCTTGACCTGCTCCTTAGCAATCAAGGGAGCATAGATAGCTGGTGGCATAACCTCGATAAAGTCATAATACTTGGCCACCTCAACCGCCGCATCCACACCTTGAGAAACGACTGCATCAAAAACTTCACCTTCTGCACAGGCTGTTCCTAAAATCAAGCCCTCTCGATGGGCATCTAGAACCGTTCTCGGAATCCGTGGTACTCCTTCAAAGTACTTGGTGTTAGACAAAGAAACCAGTTTAAAGATATTTTTTAGACCTACCTGATTCTTGACATAAATGGTCGCATGCTTAATCCGAGCTTTTTTATAAGAATCTGGACTGATTAGATCAATATTGAGTCTAGCCAGATCAGTCACACCATGTTTTTCTGCTACCTCTTTGATAAAGATGAAAAGCAGGCGACCTGTAGCTTCCGCATCGTAATTGGCCATGTGGTGATGTTCCAAAGCCACACCAAAACGCTTAGTCAAAGGTCCCAAACCATGACGCTTATACTCAGGATAGAGGTTTCTAGCAAACTCCAGCGTATCGATGACTGGCTGACTAATCTTAGGCAGACCATGACGCTCATAATTGGCATTCATAAAGCCAACGTCAAAGGTCGCATTGTGGGCGACTAAGACTGTATCCTTACAAAATTCTTGGAATTCTTGCAGAACTTGTTCCAGTGGTTTGGCATTTTTGACATGATCATCTGTAATTCCAGTCAATTCCGTGGTAAAGGCTGACAAGGGATGCCCAGGATTGATAAATTCATCAAATTCAGCAATGACATTCCCCTTATACATCTTAGAGGCCGCAACCTGAATCAAGTCATTATAAATAGCTGATAGACCCGTCGTTTCCACGTCAAAGACAACGTAGGTCGCTTCTGACAAGTCCATCTCCACTTCGTTGTAAACGATAGGAACCCGGTCCTCCACGATATTGGCTTCCATTCCATAGATTAGCTGGATTCCCGCTTTCTTAGCCGCCTTATAGCCGTGTGGGAAGGACTGGACATTCCCGTGGTCCGTGATGGCAACCGCCTTGTGTCCCCACTTAGCAGCTGTCGCAACGATTTCTTCAACCTCTGGCAGAGCATCCATGGTCGACATGTTAGTATGAGCATGAAACTCAACCCGGCGCTCACCTTCTGGCATCAAATCTTTCCGCTCATAGTGAACAACTTCCTGCACATCCTGCACGTTCATAGTCAAATCGCGTGTGAAGTTATTCATCTCCACATTCCCACGCACTCGGAGCCAAGAATTCTTCTTGATGAGATCAAATTTCTGAGCCTCTTCCTCATTTTTAACCCACTTTTGCATAGAAAAACTTGAAGTGTAGTCCGTCATTTTAAAATTGATTAAAACACGACCTGTTCTAGTCACTTTTTGCTCTACATCAAAAACAACCCCTTCAAAAACCAAACGATTTTCCTCAGTCGTCACTTCGATCATAGGAGTAATCTCCGCCCTGTCCAACTTCGGTTTAGCTACAGCTTTTTTGGCCTGAAAATCAAAGGCTGGCTTCTCTTCTGCTGGAGGAGGTGCCATCTGTTCCAGTTGTTCCATAGCACGGAGCGCTTCCTCATTGGCAGCTTGAACAATCTGCTCATTTTCAGCATGAAAGGCTTCTTCCTGCTCTTGAGTCATCACATCATTTTTCTCTACTTGACAGTTAAAAGTAGGAAAACCAAATTTTTCAAGTTGTTTAGCTAAATTAGGAAGATGATTTTTCTTAAAGTGTTCCTTATCAATCGCCTCGGAACCTTCGATAAAGAGTTGATTGCCCTCAGCACGAACTTGCAGATTTTGATAAAGGGACTTAAATCCTTGACTAGAACATGGCCCTTCAGAAAAAGCCTCTCTATAATAGGCCTGCAAGAGTTGATTTGAAAATTCTTGAGACAGAGTCTTGATTGCGAAAACAGCTTTATTGCCTGTCTTAGAAAATTCTTCGCTCAAACCTTTCCTTAATTCTAAAAAAATTTCAATCGGTAAAATATTAGAAAATACGAAATGAAACTCCCATACCTTACTAATTTTATGAACTACAACTCGCTCAATATCAGCCTGTGCCAAAGCAGGAGCCTGTCTCATTTCAGCAGGCATTCCCAGTTGATTCATCAAAATTTCAAAACTATTTGACATTCATTTTCCTCACATTATTCTTCTACTATTTTACCATATTTAGAGGTATTTTCTAAAGACAAAAGGAAGCCACTAAGTGACTTCCTTCTAGAGTGAGAACTGATTAGTCTTCACCTTTGTTTTTCTTAATGATTTCTTCTTGTACTGACTTAGGTACGTCTTCGTAGTGGTCAAATACCATCATGAATGTACCACGTCCTTGAGATGCAGAACGAAGAACTGTTGCGTAACCGAACATTTCAGCAAGTGGAACGTAAGCACGAACGATTTGGCTGTTACCATGTGCTTCCATACCATCTACACGTCCACGACGAGCAGTTACGTGACCCATAACATCACCAAGGTTTTCTTCTGGAACAGTGATTGTTACAAGCATCATTGGCTCAAGGATAGCTGGTTGTGCTGATTTAGCAGCTTCTTTAAGGGCAAGTGAAGCCGCGATCTTGAAGGCAGTTTCAGATGAGTCGACATCGTGGTATGAACCATCGTAAAGCTTAGCTTTAACGTCAACCATTGGGTAACCTGCAAGAACACCGTTAGCCATAGATTCTACCAAACCTTTTTCAACCGCTGGGATAAATTCACGAGGAACCACACCACCGACGATTGCGTTTTCGAATTCGAATCCTTTACCTTCTTCGTTTGGAGTAAATTCAATCCATACATCACCGAATTGACCTTTACCACCAGACTGACGTTTGAAGAATCCACGTGCTTGAGTAGAAGCGCGGAATGTTTCACGGTAAGATACTTGAGGAGCACCTACGTTCGCTTCAACTTTGAACTCACGACGCATACGGTCAACAAGGACGTCAAGGTGAAGCTCACCCATACCAGAGATAACTGTTTCACCAGTTTCAACGTTTGTTTCAACGCGGAATGTTGGATCTTCTTCAGCCAATTTTTGAAGGGCAATACCCATCTTGTCTTGGTCTGCTTTAGATTTTGGCTCAACCATCAATTGGATAACTGGTTCTGGAACGTTGATTGACTCAAGGATGATTTTAGCTTTTTCATCTGTCAATGAGTCACCAGTAGTAGTATCTTTCAAACCAACGGCAGCAGCGATATCACCTGAGTAAACAGTGTCGATTTCTTGACGGCTGTTAGCGTGCATTTGAAGGATACGTCCGATACGTTCACGTTTACCTTTAGAAGTGTTCAATACGTATGAACCTGATTGAAGAACACCTGAGTAAACACGGAAGAATGTCAAACGACCTACGAATGGGTCAGTCATGATCTTGAAGGCAAGAGCTGCAAATGGCTCTTCGTCAGAGGCTGGACGAGTTTCTTCAGCGTCTGTATCTGGGTTAATACCTTTGATTGCTGGGATATCAAGTGGGCTTGGAAGGTAGTCAATAACCGCATCAAGCATCAATTGAACACCTTTATTCTTGAAGGCTGAACCACACAATACTGGGAAGAATTCAACGTTGATAGTCGCTTTACGGATACCAGCTTTCAATTCTTCGTTAGTGATTTCTTCACCTTCGAGGTATTTCATCATCAATTCTTCGTCAGTTTCAGCAACTGCTTCAACCAATTTTTCACGGTATTCTTGTGCTTGGTCAAGGTATTCAGCTGGAATATCTTCTTCAAGGATATCTGTACCAAGGTCGTTCGTATAGATTTCAGCTTTCATCTTGATCAAGTCGATGATACCACGGAAGTCATCTTCAGAACCGATTGGCAATTGGATTGGGTGTGCGTTTGCTTGAAGACGATCGTGAAGTGTGCTTACAGAGTAAAGGAAGTCAGCACCGATTTTGTCCATTTTGTTGGCAAATACGATACGTGGAACTCCATACTCAGTTGCTTGACGCCAAACTGTTTCAGTTTGAGGCTCAACACCTGATTGTGAGTCAAGAACGGTAACCGCACCATCCAATACACGAAGTGAACGTTGTACTTCGATTGTGAAGTCCACGTGTCCTGGTGTGTCGATGATGTTTACGCGGTGGTTGTTCCATTGAGCTGTTGTTGCAGCAGATGTGATAGTGATACCACGCTCTTGCTCTTGCTCCATCCAGTCCATTTGTGACGCACCTTCGTGAGTTTCACCGATTTTGTGGATTTTACCAGTGTAGTAAAGAATACGCTCAGTAGTTGTTGTTTTACCAGCATCGACGTGAGCCATGATACCGATATTACGAGTTTTTTCAAGTGAAAATTCGCGTGCCATGAGGTTTGTTTCTCCTATTTATTTTTGATTTCTATTCTATTATAACACGATTTTAATAAAAACGGATAGGCAGGACCTACCCGTTCTCAATGTTTTCATGCTATTGTTGGTTTCAACTTACGAGATGGTAAGTTGAGTTGTTGCTAAGAGCTGATCGAGCTCAATTGAACTCGGGCTAAAAGCTTGGAAAATAGATAAGCTCTCCTAGAATCTTTGATTCTTCGTCAAGCTTCCTAATTTTCAGTCGCTTTTTTAACGCCCTTAGTATCTTAATCTTACCAACGGAAGTGTGCGAATGCACGGTTAGCTTCAGCCATACGGTGAGTGTCTTCGCGTTTCTTAACAGCTGCACCAGTGTTGTTAGCAGCATCCAAGATTTCTTTTGCAAGACGATCTTGCATTGTGTGTTCACCACGAAGACGAGCGATTGTTACCAACCAACGAAGTCCAAGTGTTGTACGACGTTCTGGACGAACTTCAACTGGGACTTGGTAGTTAGAACCACCAACACGACGTGCACGTACTTCAAGTACAGGCATGATGTTTTCCATAGCTGTTTCAAATACTTCAAGTGCATCGTTTCCAGTAGCTTCTTTGATTTGCTCAAAGGCACCGTAAACGATTGAAGCAGCTGTACCACGTTTACCATCAAGCATAACGCGGTTGATAAGACGAGTAACTAGTTGTGAATTGTAAAGCGGATCTGGCAATACGTCACGTTTTGGAGCTCTATTTTTACGACTCATTTCTCTTTATCCCCTTTCCTTATGCTTTTGGACGTTTAGTACCGTATTTAGAACGGCCTTGTTTACGATCGTTAACACCTGCAGTATCAAGTGCACCACGGACGATATGGTAACGTACCCCTGGAAGGTCTTTTACACGTCCACCACGAAGAAGAACCACGCTGTGCTCTTGCAAGTTGTGTCC
Organism: Streptococcus mitis; assembly: GCF_047462815.1. Lineage (GTDB taxonomy): Bacteria > Bacillota > Bacilli > Lactobacillales > Streptococcaceae > Streptococcus > Streptococcus mitis_DO. The sequence goes on along the minus strand of NZ_JASHFB010000003.1, from coordinate 5,595 downwards.
GATACCTGGGATGTAGGCAGTAACTTCGATAAGGTTGCTCAAACGTACACGAGCGAATTTACGAAGGGCTGAGTTAGGTTTTTTAGGTGTCATTGTTCCAACACGAGTTGCAACACCACGTTTTTGTGGTGAAGAAACGTTTGTTTGAACTTTTTTATGACTGTTGTAACCAACGTTCAAAGCTGGTGATTTAGATTTTTCTACTTTTGATTTACGCGGTTTGCGAACCAATTGGTTAATTGTAGGCATCTACATTCTCCTGTGTTTTTTTATTTTTGGTGATGATACACTTGGTGACAGCTATCATCTGTGTGTACTTTTGCAACATTTGTCAGCACGTCCCTGTACACTCTTGAGAGACCAAAAGTAAAAAGTACCGTCTATTATTGTAACAAAATTTTCTATTGGTTGTCAAGATATTTTTCTTTTTTATTGTTAACTTTAGCTCTTTTGTAGTGCTCCCCCAAAAAAGAAAAAGGAGGAATCCCACCCTCCTAAAGTTAGTATTGTTCCATTCAATCCCATCAATTTAGCACATAATGGTTTTCGAGATATGATAGTATCACAACCAACCAGATTCTTTCGCAATATTAGCAGCTTCTGTTCGATTACCAGCATCTAGTTTCGAAAGAATATTGGTGACATAGTTTCGGACGGTTCCGTTGGATAGATAAAGTTTGTCTGCAATTTCTTGGTTAGAGAAACCCTGAGCGATTCCCTTTAAAACTGCGATTTCTTGCTCTGTTAATGGATTGGGATGCGTCATCACCACTTCCATCAATTCAGGTGAATACTCCTTGCGCCCTTCGAGGACAGTGTGCAAGGTTTGCATGAGGTCTGCAATATTTCTTTCTTTTAATACATAAGCATCTACTCCAGCCTTGACCGCACGTTCAAAATACCCAGGACGCTTGAAGGTCGTCACTACAACCACCTTTGTTTCTAGATTTTCTGCTCGTATCCACTCCAAGACTTCGAGGCCCGTCTTAACAGGCATTTCTACATCAAGGATGGCGATATCTACAGACTCCTTTTCTAATAGTTGGATTGCTTCTTGCCCATTCTTGGCTTGAAAGACAGACTCTACATCCGGTTGAAGCGTGAGCAACTGGCACATGGCATCTCGCAACATACTTTGATCTTCTGCAACAAGTAGTTTCATCTTAGTTTCTCTCCTTATAAGGTAGTCGAACCTGAACTTCTGTCGGTTGTTTCCAACTAATTACCTTTACTTCTCCCGAAAATGGAAGAACACGATCTCGAACCGTATGGAGGTCATCCCCCTTTATAGAAGCAAAGCCACAGCCATCATCTCCCACTGTTAGAATGAGTTCTTTCTCTGTCCGTTCTAATTTTAAGTACGCTTTAAACGCTTGGGCATGTTTGATGATATTGGTTACTAACTCAAGCAAAATCATGGAAGCCGTCGACTCCACATCCTGGGTCAAGCTAGCCTTGTCCAAGTGATTGTCAACTTGAACCTCAATGCCAGCAATTTCTAACATCTTTTTCACAGTCTCTAGTTCGGATGTCAAAGTTCTAGACTTAAGATTTTCCACAATGGTTCGCACTTCACGCATTGATTCTTTGCTAATTTGCTGTATTTCTCTTAATTCCTTTTCCACCTGTGGATAAGCCTGTATTTGAAATAACTGCAAGGCTAGATCAGTTTTAACACTAAGCATAGCAAAGGTATGCCCCAGACTATCATGCAAATCTTGACCGATACGACTGCGTTCATTTTCAGCAAGCAATAGATTTATCTGCGCATTTTGCTTAGCCTGTGCTTCTTTCAAATCCTCCACAATCCGAATCCGAACCAAGCCAAAAGTCATTAAATCGATAAAAGTGATAATTCCAAGCAGATAGACTAGAAACTCAACTTCAACTTCCTGAAAAATCAAAAGTTGCCCCACAACAAGGAATTGAGCAAGGAGAAAAGTCCGGACATGTAAAGAATTAAAACTACGTACGCCGAAATGATAAATTAAGAGATTGGCAAGGAAAAAGAAGAACCAGATATAATTTACACCAACAAAGGCAGTATTCCCAGCTACATAGGCTAGCATAATCACCCAACAGAGCCAGGATAAACGCTGACTCTTGGTGGTTAAAACACCTAAGTAAGCCAAGACAAACAGAATGTCAATCAACAAATGCCAGCTAGGAAGCTCCCCAGTCACTACAGGAACGATGGGAAAAACCATAAAAATCAAACTGGTCCAATACATATAGTCTATGCTTTTCAGTCTTTCAAGCATTAAGCATTCTCCTTATGACCTTGAAGGTAAATGGTCAAACCAAACAAAACTGCTGAAAAAACAAGTAGATAAACTGTGGCTGATAAATTGATGCCACCCTCGTTTAAGAAGGTCTTGAGCAACTCCATCAACTGATAAGTTGGTAGGCACTTCCCGATTGCTTGCATCCAGTCTGGAAATAAAGAGATGGGCATCCATAGTCCGCCTAAAACAGCCAAGCCTAGATAGAGAAGATTGCCCACGACTGACATCAGCTGACTAGACGGTAAGAGAGTCAGGATCAAGCCAAGCGCTACAAAAGCTACACTTCCTACTATCAGCAAGAGCGCAGCCCCAATCCAGCTTCCTAAAGGCATATCCACACCTCTGACCAAGTGCCCGACTGAGAATACAACTAGGATTGAAACCAAATAATCAGCCATCATACTTGTTATCTTTGATAGATAATATTCTACCATATTTACAGGGCTATGGCGCAATGTTTTCTGCCAGTTGTTGATTTTATCGGTATGTAAAACAGCTGGGAATGAAAACATAGCTGTCGACATCATGGAAAAAGCCGTCATGGAGATGAGGTAGTCGCGCATAAAATTAGCCGGTCCACCTGGTGTTTCTTGGTACATGCCTGAAAAGAATAAATAGAAGGCTGTCGGCATACCTACTGATAATAAATAATAGACTAATTGTCGTTTGGTCAATAGAAATTCTATCTTGTTTAGTGCGATCCATCGTTTCATCTTAGTCATCTCCCTTTTGTGTTTCTTCAAAGATTGTATCCAACAAGCTACGATTATTGACTTCAATTTCTTGAATCCTACATCCTGCTTGCACTAACAGTTGCCAAAAAGCATCTGCTTCACATGTAACTACTTGCAAAGCATCTTGTTTTTGTGACCAGTTTTCAACCAAGTTAGACTGCTCAATGACTTCCTTGTATGCTAGAGGAAGGATAAAGTGCTTTTCAATCTCCTCACTGCGCATGGCTAGAGGTGTTGTATCGCGAATCAACTCTCCCTTATTCAAGACCAAGATTCGATCCGCTGTATGCTCTACCTCTTCGATATAATGGGACGAATAGAGGATGGTTACTCCCTGAGCTTTTAACTCCTGAACAATTTCCCAAAAGCGTTGACGAGTTGAAGTATCCATGGCAGCAGTTGGTTCATCTAAAAAGACAAGCTTTGGTCGTCCAATCAAGGTCAAGACAAAAGAGAAGAGACGCTTTTGCCCGCCTGACAATTTTTCTGCGAATTGCTCTTTCTGTTGCTGGTCAAACTGCAATAGTTGATCGATTTCCTGGTTGCTCAAGGGATTTGGATAAATACTTTGAAAGAAAGCAATCAACTCTTTGACCTTTAATTTCTGAACGATGATATTTTCTTGAGGGAGATAGGATCTTTTGTAGTCTAACTGAGAACTCGTCACTGGCAAGCCTTGGATGGATACTTGACCGCTTGTGACCAGTTTATCTCCAAGCAAACAGTCCAAGAGTGTGGTCTTCCCAGCACCATTGGGACCAATCAAGGCGACACATTCACCTTCAGCTATCTCAAAGGAAATATCCTTCAAAATAGCCTTGCCCTTGATGATTTTATTTAAGCTTTCTACCTTAATCATGTTCATGATATTCTCCTTTCAGCCACTCCTTTCCCATAGGAAAGGCGATAAAAATCATAAATCCTAGTCCCCAGATACCACGGATGAATTGGTGAAGGAAGGCTTGATCAAACCAACCTGTAAACATTTCTACCAACCATACCACTAGTGATAGTCCAATAAAAAGATAGAGAAACGCTTTTTTCATTTTTCAAACTCCTTTTTCACATATGAGACTAATTTCAAACCTTCTCGGATAAGCCAGGACATCATTCCAAATCCTGCAAATAGCTCCCAAGGAAAATGATAGAAATCTTCATCCAATCCTGAGAACATGAGATAAGTCATGACTCCTGCTGCTACTAGACTCACTGCGACAATCATTTTATTTTTCATCTCTTCTTCCTCCATTTGATACATCTATTATAATTCTTTAAATCTACTGCCACTAGAAGCTTCTGTCATGAGGAGATATGACAAATGTCATAAAAGATTCTGTTCAAAATAAGCAAGATACACTATACAATAAAACACAAGTAGAAAAATCTAAGGCAGCTTCCTCAAAAGAAATATCAAACCCCATTCACACTATATTGAAAACTAATACTTATTTAAAATCAAAAGAGCGGAAATTTTTATCGCACAAACATATACATTATATGCAGAACAAAAAACTCTTCAATAACTTTCTTAAAAGTTTGTAAGAATTATACAATCTCTTAAATTTTAATTTATGTACCTAAACTACAGTATTCATTGAACAAATCAGGAAACAAAAAAAGATACGCGATCAAAATGAATTACTGAAATTAAAAAAGAGAGAAGCAAACTGATTCTCTCTTAATCGTATATAATATCTAGTTAAATAAAAAAGATACGCTTACGTATCTCTGTAATGAATCGGGAAGACAGGATTCGAACCTGCGACACCTTGGTCCCAAACCAAGTACTCTACCAAGCTGAGCTACTTCCCGAGTTAAATAGAAAAATGCACCCTAGAGGAGTCGAACCTCTAACCGCCTGATTCGTAGTCAGGTACTCTATCCAGTTGAGCTAAGGGTGCTCATTATATTATGCCGAGGACCGGAATCGAACCGGTACGATCGTTACCAATCGCAGGATTTTAAGTCCTGTGCGTCTGCCAGTTCCGCCACCCCGGCCTCTCTAAGCGAACGACGGGATTCGAACCCGCGACCCCCACCTTGGCAAGGTGGTGTTCTACCACTGAACTACGTTCGCACTATTTTCTTCTATCTAAAAATGCCGGCTACATGACTTGAACACGCGACCCTCTGATTACAAATCAGATGCTCTACCAACTGAGCTAAGCCGGCTCATTTATTATATCTTAATGCGGGTTAAGGGACTTGAACCCCCACGCCGTTAAGCGCCAGATCCTAAATCTGGTGCGTCTGCCAATTCCGCCAAACCCGCAGATATGACCCGTACTGGGCTCGAACCAGTGACCCATTGATTAAAAGTCAATTGCTCTACCAACTGAGCTAACGAGTCTAAAATAACTTGCGTTATCTTAAACGGTCCCGACGGGAATCGAACCCGCGATCTTCGCCGTGACAGGGCGACGTGATAACCGCTACACTACGGGACCTTTGGGAGTTAACGGGATCGAACCGCTGACCCTCTGCTTGTAAGGCAGATGCTCTCCCAGCTGAGCTAAACTCCCTAGAGCTAAGCGACTTCCATATCTCACAGGGGGCAACCCCCAACTACTTCCGGC